>JAWUZB010000081.1:0-63449 GCA_034110505.1 Gammaproteobacteria bacterium | reverse complement strand
CAGTAGCATCGCCGGGTGCGATGCCGTGCTCTTTTAACGAGATATTAACAATGCGGTAGCCAGCTTGAATATGCTCAAGTGTGTTGTTGTCATACCAGGCTTTAAAGCGATTATCTAAGTTCCGCCATTTGCTCACGCGATCGTCGCCCGCTTTTAAATCATCGTAAGCTGGTCTAGGGAAGAAGGCCTGCATTGTTGCAAAATCGATATCATGTAATTTAAGCTCACCATCTTTAAAGTGCGCCCATTCGGCTTCAACTTCATCACGAAAACCATCAATACCCATGGCATTAACTAATATTTTTATACGAGCCTTATATTTGTTATCGCGTCGCCCGTGAAGGTTGTAGACCCGAAGTATTGCGTCACAATAAGACAAGATGTCTTCACGAGGTAAAAACTCTTTGATTACCTTACCGATCACTGGCGTTCTGCCTAAGCCTCCGCCGACGTAAACCCGAAAGCCAACTTGCTGAGCCTCGTTATGCACAACTTCCAAACCGATATCATGAAACTTAACCGCGGCACGATCTTCGGTTGCACCAGTAACGGCGATCTTGAATTTACGTGGCAACCAATAGAACTCTGGGTGTAAGGTTGACCATTGACGAATAATTTCGCAATAAGGGCGCGGGTCGATAATTTCGTCTTTGGCAACACCAGCATAGTGGTCTGACGAAATATTGCGAATGCAGTTGCCGCTGGTTTGAATTGCGTGCATTTCAACGTTCGAAAGATCTTTTAAAATATCTGGTACGTCGGCAAGCTCAGGCCAGTTGAACTGAATGTTTTGACGAGTGGTGAAATGGCCATAGCCTTTATCGTATTGACGAGAAACCTGAGCCAAAGCATGCATTTGCTCAGAACTAACTAGGCCATAGGGAATAGAGACACGAAGCATGTGAGCATGAATCTGCATGTATAAGCCATTGCGCAAACGCAACGGCGCTAGGTCGGTAGCACTAAGCTCTCCGGCTAAATGACGGGATACTTGACCTCGAAATTGCTCAACTCGATCTGCAACAATGGCCTTATCGACCGTATCATATTTATACATAACAATGACTCACAACATGTCTTGAAAAACACCGCAACTAAGCGAGCAAAGACGCTTTAAAACGATGCCGGGCACAACGCCCATTTGGTATTACGACTATACAGTTTCATGTTTAGAATCTAAAGTAATAAGCACTTATACTTATATAAGACCGGCTTCTTAGCCCGCCAGTATCGTTGCTATCTAACGCGTGCGATATCGCCCCATTTGGTGGTGAACGAGGGCGATAAACTAGACCTTGATGGCCTGCCTAAATGGGCTGTTTTTATCGACATAAGAGCCTCTAGACTAATCCGCTCTTGTGAGGCTTTATTCAAGCTAGGATCGGCGTGTTTGCTAGGCGAGGAGAATAACCCAATTTGATCGCTATGTTCGTCACCTAAGCCGCCTAAATTTAATCGCAACGATTGATACTGGTGACCGTCACGCCACAAACTTTCCAGTAGTTGGATCGCAAGTTTTCGAATAGCGGCTATCGAATTAATCGGCTTGTTCAATTCGCTCGATAGGTGGTTCTCAAAAGCAGGATCTTGCTCATTTAATGGCACAATCGCTAATACTATGGAGACTGTATTGCAGTTTTTCTTAAGACTGTTTAATTGCTCAATTGCGGTAACGACTAAAGTATCAAGCACGCCCTTCATCTGCTTAAAGTTATCCGCTTGAAGGCGCCTACCATTGGTAAAAACTGAACTCTCAACTAGGCTTTGCTCAAGCGGGTTGCATGCCAACCCTGACAATTCGATGGCAATACGTTCTGTAATCATTGAGCTGTGTCGCCGAACCAGGTTCTTAGGCGCTTGGCTAAGATCTAACGCGGTATGAATGTTTATTTGACTTAGACGATTCGCTACTTTTTTACTGACACCACTGATATCGACTACGGCGATACGCTTGAGTAATGCTGCTCGCTCTGAAACCGGGCTAAGATCAATGACGCCAGCGTACTCAGCATAAATGTGTGCTGCATCACAAGCAAGTTTGGCCAGTGTTTTGGTAGTAGCGATGCCAATAACTACTGAGAGTCCAAGCCATTGCTTTAGCGTGTCTCTTAGCTTTATGGCGTATTGATGGTAAGCGCTACGATGTCGGTTAGTTTGACCCAGTTGCTTGGGCCTGCAAGGTTCAAACCGCGGTAATGTAAGGCCCTCTAAGACTAAAATGGCCTCATTACATGCACCCGCTGAAACTCTGGGTGCTAATAGTTCTAAAGACTTAATCAAGCGCATAGATAAATCAGCATAGAGCTCATAGTTTGGGCTGCATACGGTGATTGTGTGGGTCGATGATAATGTCGTAAATAACTCAGTTAATTGATCGCCAACCAGTCCCGGTTTAATGCCTAAGGCTCTGGCTTCTTTTGAGCTAGCGATAACGGGTGCGTTACCGATCTCACCGTTAGCGGTTATGACCAAACATTGCCCTATAAATTCTGGCCTAAATAGGCGCTCACATTGGATATAAAAATCGGCACAATAAACGACGCCAAACATAGTCTTGTCGGTTAACGGACAGCATGAACAACATAAGTGACCACACCGAATATTTCAAAGGTTGAGTCATCATCTATGTCGGTTGGCGTATAGTCGAGATCTTGATGGTTCATCGGCATTAAACGTAGTTGCGGTGAAAGCTCCAGTTTTCTGACCGTAAATGAGTGATCAAGGTTGGCTACTACAATGTCTCCATCACGGGCAATGATTGATCGATCTACCACTAAAACATCGTCGCAATGAATGCCGGCGTCAATCATTGAGTCACCACTGGCTCTAACGAAGTAGGTTGCCGTTGGATGTTGAATACACAACTCATTAAGGTCGAGAGCTTCTTCTGATTCGCCAAAGTCATGGCTTGCTGCCATCATATTCATAATGAATAAAACCGTTCGTCTTGATTATTGTACAATAATAGCATCACTTTCTTTGGCTGCAAACTTTCGCTAACAACTTTCGCTATCAATTCTCGCTATAAGGCTTAGGAAAAGCAGCTACGGTCTATTTTTCAAGACCTGAGCACCAATAAAAAATGCCGATTTCAGTGTGCTTGATGTCACAGACCTCGATCGCCAGCACAGATATGCTAGTTTTCTATCCGATAAAGAAGGTCCTGCACGTATGAACAATTTATCCACTGAATTCTCGCCGCGCCCAGTCTTAGAGTATCCTTTTGAAATGCGTTGGAGCCCAGAGCCGGGCACGCCATTCGAGGTTGTGGATGGAGTTTATTGGTTGCGTGTTCCGCTACCTATTGCCTTGGATCACATTAATCTCTGGATTCTCAGAGATGGCGACGGTTGGACATTAGTCGATTCAGGTTACGACGCCCAAGTGTGTAAAGATGTTTGGGAAAAAGTGTTTGATGGTTTTTTAACGCCCGAATCGGTCAACAAAATAATCATAACTCACTTTCACCCTGACCATATCGGTCTGGCATCTTGGCTGGCCTTACGTTGCGATTGTCCGATTCTAATCTCTGAGGGAGAGTATCGGCACTACGAGTCGATTTTTAATAGTGCTCCTATTGAGGTTTAGCAAGAGGCATCGGCTTTTGTGCACGAAATGGGTTACAGCGCTGACATGGTTGAGAAATTCGTTGGTTTTATGGAGAACGACGACAAACCTGTCGAATCAAGGGTGCAACTCAGCATGTGCAAATTTATTCAAGAAGGTGATCTGATTGATGTAGATGGTCGAGACTGGCGAGTTATTTCTGGCAATGGCCACTCTCCTGAGCATGCCTGTTTGTACTGTGAAGAGCTAAACACGATGATTTCTGGTGATCAGTCAATCGCTCGAATTTCATCTAATGTCAGCGTTTATCCGTCGAACAGAGATAAAGACCCATTGGGCGACTGGTTGCAATCGTGCCAAAAGCTAAGAGACTCATTGCCGGCAGACACCTTGATGTTACCGGCCCATCAAGAGCCATTTCGTGGCAATATTGAGCGAATGCAACAGTTAATAGACGACCACCATGCGCAACTGAATCGCCTTAGACTCGCCGTTGATGCGCCGATCTCGCCAGTTGAAGCAAGAGCTGTACTATTTGATAGAGAGCTGAATGTGATCGAAACTTTGCTAGCTACCGGTGAAACCTTAGCCCATCTAAATTATCTAATGCACCGTAAAGAGATCAGCTTAGAGTACGATTCTCTAGGCGTCGCGCGTTATTCAGCAGGTTGATTTACTCGACTTGGCTGCGCTACAAACCCGACTAAACCCCGGCCTCACTCGTAGCCACCCCTATAGACATGAATTCGGCTTGTTGAGTTGAGTCGTAATGACTGATCGGCTTTTTCTTGTTGCTGGGCTTTTACCTTAGCAATAACCATTTTCACTTTGCTCGCGTAGCGCCCTCGCTGTTCGGTAGTCTGAGATAGCTTATGTGCCTTTTCTAGGTCTTTTAGGGCCGATATATGCTTGTTCTTGACCTGTTTGATGCGACTACTAAGCTCATAAAAATCAGGGTCATCTCGGTATAAGTTAATGGCTCTTTTTATTGCTTTCGAAGCCTTATTATAATCTTTCTGATTATACGCATCTTCGGCTTTTTGATAGTGTAAATAAGGATTTCGTGCGCGCGCTTGTGAGGCTAATTTCTGAAATCGTAGTGCGATCGCTTTTCGGCCTTGTTGACTGTATAGGCGTTCAAGATTACTCGCCGCAAGGCTGTTTTTGTCACTAATAGCGAATGCTTGCAGATAAATTTTCTCGGCTAAATCTAATCGGCCAATATGTTTGTAAACGGCACCAAGGTTAATCCACATGTCGGCATTAGTGGGGTATACCGATGCCGATAGTGTTAGATAGTGAATGGCGCTATCAACCCTGTCGCTTTGCAGATGTTCTATGCCGATATTGCTGAACAGTAGGGCGGTTGCTTGGCGTTTGCTAATCAGTCGTTGCGGGAAACCAGGTTTATATTGCTCCATCGCCAAATCAAAAATTTGTGTACTGCGTACAGTTTTGAAAACCGCATTTACGTGCCGATAAAAGATTAGGTCGTTTTGCGAATCTTGACCCCACATATCTGGCAGGTCAACTTGGTTAACTCTTAGCTCGATGCCTAGTTCAGCGGCTAACTCTAAAAGCAATAAAGTAAAACTTAAGCAATTACCTCGAGCTTGTTCGAATGTTTGACTGGGAGTTAGATTGGCGTTTAGATCGTAGCTTAAATTATGACCATATGGATCCATCAGCCATTGGGCTAATTCTCGGGCGTTTCGGTGTCGATCACCTGAGTTAAATTTTTGACGAATTGTGTCGCGAACATTTTCTGGTAAGGCATAGATCTGCTCGGCGGAATCTGGGTGGCTTTCGGGTAGTGATGCTTGGTAATTTAAAACAGAAGAAATAAGATCATCGTTTACATCTATAGTCGGGGTACTGGCGCAACCGAATAATAGGATTGGCAGCAGCAAGCTAAGCGACAAGAGCCTAAAGCCACGCCAGAGTTTGCTGAAAAAAATAAGCCGAAGTGTTGGGTAAGTAGTCACCATATAACTGATTCATTGATGCATTCAGTTCAGTCTACGCCCATGCTTATAAAAATCCTGTCTGTTTTACGATAATTATTTTTAATAAAGAACAAGAGAAAAAGCCACTTGATCTTTATGCTATCTATGCATGATGACTTATTCTGTACCGTATCTATTCAATAACCAAATTGTTGAATTGATGGTGCCACCCAGATTTTTAAGCCGATTATTCGTTGCAATGAAGATTTAAGAATAAATTTATTGGCTACGGGTCGCCTGAGTTACCATGATCGATAAGAGGTAGTATACAAACGTCATTGAAGAGAGAGAGTATGAGTCAATTTGAAGCAATCGATTATCTTGAATATCCGTCTAACAACCTAGCCACCACCAAAGCATTTTTTGAAGCCGTTTTTGGCTGGGTGTTTACCGACTACGGCCCGGAATATACCGCTTTTGAAGCAAAAGGTTTGCGTGGTGGCGGTGGTTTCTATGCGGCTGATTTGGTCAGTAAGTCAGATCAAGGAGGCGCCTTAGCGATATTTTTCAGTGATGATTTAAACGCTACACAAGCCAAGGTGGAAGCGGCTGGCGGCGTTATTGTGAAACCAATATTTTCGTTTCCAGGAGGGAGTCGGTTTCATTTCACTGAACCAAGTGGTAATGAATTTGCGGTATGGACTCACGCTTAGGGTTGATAGTTCGCGTACTTGTAGCATTTTTATGCATAAGTTATCGAGTTTCGAGATATATCTAGGCTGAATTTTAAGGCCGGGGTCAGGCCGACTAGATGTGAAGTACTGCCCATTATGATTAAGATTGCTGCATTGAAACTATTAATAGTTTTCAGTTTTTATACTGGAATTTCACTAAGGGCGTGTTTATAATCGCGCCATATTGCTTAAGGAGCGTTGCAACAAGAGTTCGTCTTGTCAGGCTTAAGCGAGGTTATTTTGTCGTTTTTGGTTAAATTTAGCACTGAGTTAGTTATCTTCAGTTAATTGTTTAACCGAGCCAACAAAAAAAACTGCAACGACGCTCATTTTTCTAACTTTTTAAACGGAGACGAAAGATGAGTGCTAATCCATCTATCCCAGAATTTATCGACTACCATGTCGCTGACATCGACCTTGCCGGCTTCGGTCGCAAAGAAATTGCTATTGCCGAAACAGAAATGCCTGGTTTGGTTTCAATACGTGAAGAATTCCGTGCTACGCAGCCATTAAAAGGAGCCAAGATTACGGGTTCATTGCACAAGACTATCCAAACGGCTGTACTAATCGAGACGCTAGTAGCGCTTGGTGCTGACGTACGTTGGGCGTCTTGCAATATCTACTCTACACAAGACCACGCTGCGGCCGCGATCGCGGCACAAAACATCCCTGTTTTCGCTATTAAAGGCGAAACGCTTGAAGAATATTGGGATTACACTCACCGCATCATGTCTTGGCAAGGCGATACTGGCCCGAATATGATTCTTGACGACGGTGGCGACGCTACCATGTTGTTGATCCTCGGTGCTAAAGCTGAAAAAGATATTTCAGTACTTGATAATCCAGGTAGTGAAGAAGAGACTTTCCTTTTCGCAGCAATTAAAGCAACTCTGGCTAAAGACAACACCTGGTATTCGCGTCGTCTAGCCGGTGTTCAAGGTGTTACTGAAGAAACCACTACTGGCGTAGCGCGTTTGTATCAAATGGTGACTAGCGGTGACTTACCGTTCCCAGCGATCAATGTAAACGATTCTGTGACGAAGTCGAAATTTGATAACTTATATGGATGTCGGGAGTCATTGGTTGATTCAATCAAACGCGCAACCGATGTAATGATCGCTGGTAAAACAGCCGTTGTTTGCGGTTTTGGCGACGTTGGTAAAGGTTCAGCGGCTTCTCTACGCGGCCTAGGCGCCATCGTGAAAGTAACTGAAATTGATCCTATCTGTGCACTTCAAGCATCAATGGAAGGCTACCAAGTTGTCACTTTAGAAGACGCTGTGGCTGATGCCGATATCTTTGTAACAACGACAGGTAACTACAACATCATTCGTCGCGAGCACATGGACGTTATGAAAGACCAAGCGATTGTATGTAATATTGGTCACTTTGATAATGAAATTGACATTGCATCATTAGATGACTGCGAATGGGACAACATCAAAGATCAAGTGGACCACGTGATTTTCCCAGACGGCAAGCGCATCATTTTGTTAGCCAAAGGTCGTTTGGTAAATCTTGGTTGTGCAACTGGTCACCCAAGCTTTGTAATGTCTGCTTCTTTTACTAATCAAGTATTAGCGCAAATCGAGCTTTGGACTAAAGGCGATGAGTATGGTAACGATGTATACATTTTACCTAAGCACTTAGACGAAAAAGTAGCGCGTTTACATCTTGATCGTGTTGGCGCTAAGTTGACTAAATTGAGTCAAGCTCAAGCTGACTACATTAATGTGCCGGTAGAAGGTCCATACAAGCAAGATCACTACCGATATTAGTCTGCAAGGGGGCGGCTATTGACGCTGCCCTTAGTTGTTTCGATGCTCGGCGCGTTAAGTAAAGTACGTGCCGAGCATATTCGTCGATGCGCTTCTATCAGTGTTAAAACCCAATCCTTCGTTTTGTTATCGCGAGGCTGGGATTGGCTGGTGGCATCAAGTCAAAGCGCTTGCTAGGACAGTCGACTAAAATATCAAATTTAGGTGTCTCCATTTACACCACGGAGTAATTCAGTATTGTAAATGGGTGTATCAATAATTTTCTGGAGGCCATTGTGTCTGACAATAACAGCCCTGAGCTCAGTTTTGAGTTCTTCCCGCCTCGTTCACCTGCAAGTTCTGAGAACTTGATGAAAGTGCACGCTGAGCTAACTAAGTTCGAACCGCACTTTGTATCGGTAACGTATGGGGCTGGCGGAAGCACTCAAGAAGGGACCTTTGAGGCGGTTAAAAAAATGCTTTTAGCGGGTTCTTCTACCGCTCCTCACCTAACCGGAGTCGGCACCTCTCGCGACCATATCAAAAGTACCATTAACGGTTATTTAGAACTTGGCGTAAAACGACTCGTTGTGTTGCGCGGTGACCTGCCCGGTGGAATGGTTGAACGTGGGCACTTCAAGTACGCTGAACAATTAGTTCAATTTGTGCGTGATAAATTTGGTGATGAGCTTCACATAGAAGTTGCTGCTTACCCAGACTTTCATCCAGAGTCGGCTAGCCCTTCGACCGATATTCAGTACCTTAAGCGTAAATTTGATGCGGGTGCAAACTCAGCGATAACGCAGTATTTTTATAATGCTGACAGCTATTTTTCGTTTGTTGAAGAAGCTCAGCGAGCCGGGATTAAAGCCGCTATCGTGCCGGGTATTATGCCGATCACTAATTACGCCACGTTGACTCGTTTTTCAGATGCTTGCGGTGCCGAAATACCGCGTTGGATTCGTGCCCGCCTTGAGCAATATCAGCACGACGAGGCATCTTTAAAAGCGTTTGGATTGGATGTCGTAACCCATCTGTGCTTGGACCTTCTTGATAATGACATCCCAGGCTTACATTTCTATACCCTAAACAAAACTGAGCCGGTACAGGAAATCTGCAAGCGCATCGGTTTTCAACAGCAGCCTTAAAGCAGGCATTTGAATATGAACAAGTCTGAGCAAATTAGAGCACTAATGGCGGAACGAATTTTGGTTCTTGATGGTGCCATGGGAACCATGATTCAGCGTCATAAATTTGAAGAAGAGGATTATCGAGGCCAGCGCTTTGCTGACTGGAAATCCCCACTCAAGGGTATGAATGATTTGCTAGTGCTGACGCAACCAGAAGTAATCGCCGGCATTCATAAGCAATATTTAGAGGCCGGTGCCGATATTATTGAGACCAATAATTTTAACGCCACAACCAGTGACTTAAAACGTTACAACCTCCAAGACTACGCCTATGAGTTAAATCTAACAGCAGCAAAACTAGCGCGTAAGAGTGCCGATGCTTACAGCACGCCAGAAAAACCTCGCTTTGTTGCGGGAGTCCTTGGCCCAAATCAAAAAACTGCGTCGGTGTCAGTCGATGTGAATGATCCAGGTGCCAGAGCAATTAGCTTTGACGAGCTAGTTGACGACTATTCTTTAGCAACTCGAGCATTGATTGAAGGTGGCGTCGATATAATTTTGATCGAAACCATCTTCGACACATTGAACGCCAAGGCTGCGGTATTCGCTGTCAAAACTGTGTTTGAGGAAGATCATGTGGAATTGCCAATTATGATTTCCGGCACTATTACCGATGCATCTGGCCGAACCTTAACCGGGCAAGTTACTGAAGCGTTCTATAACAGCTTACGCCACGCTAAACCTATAAGCGTTGGTTTGAATTGTGCGCTTGGTCCTGACGACCTACGTCAGTATGTGCAAGAGCTATCGCGTATTTCCGAAGTCGCTGTGTCGGCTCATCCGAATGCCGGATTGCCCAACGAGTTAGGTGAATATGATCTAACGCCGGAAGAAATGGCCGACCATATTCGTGAATGGGCCGACAGCGGCTTCCTAAATATTGTCGGTGGTTGTTGTGGCTCGTCGCCCGATCATATTCGCGTTATTGCCGACGCAGTGGCTAAGAGCGAACCGCGGGCTCAACCCAAGTCATGCTATTAGCAAAACACGTTAGTGAGCCGAAAGGCCTGCTAACCCTGATGCTCAGAAGTAACAGAGTCGTCATCATTTCGGGCTACGCTGAAGATGACATAAAGCCCAACCTTGGGGTATTGGATGAACTGCGCAAGACCTCACATATACCCAACCGCGATTTTAGTTTAGTCGTTTAATAAATATATAAACATGAAAAATCAAGTAAACATGCGCTTATCCGGCTTAGAGCCATTCAATGTTAATGATCAGTCTTTGTTCGTTAACATAGGGGAACGAACGAATGTTACTGGTTCGGCGCGTTTCAAAAAGCTGATTAAAGAACAGGATTATGAAGCGGCTCTCGAGGTTGCTCGTCAGCAGGTCGAAGCGGGTGCACAGATCATCGACGTCAATATGGACGAGGGCTTGATCGAATCTGAAGAAGTGATGGTTACGTATTTAAATTTGATGATGTCCGAGCCCGATATTTCTCGAGTGCCAGTGATGATTGACTCCTCTAAATGGGAAGTGATCGAAGCGGGCTTAAAGTGTATTCAAGGAAAAGGCATCGTTAACTCTATTTCGTTAAAAGAAGGCGAACAGAAGTTCATACAGCAAGCGACACTGGTAATGCGCTATGGCGCTGCAGTAGTGGTCATGGCCTTTGATGAAAAAGGCCAAGCCGATACCAAAGAGCGAAAAATAGAGATCTGTACTCGAGCTTATAAAGTGCTGACGGAGGTCGTCGGTTTTCCGCCCGAAGATATTATTTTTGACCCCAATGTTTTTGCCATTGCTACCGGTATCGACGAGCATAACAACTACGCTGTGGACTTTATTGAGGCCACTCGTGAAATAAAACGCACGTTGCCGCACGCTAAAGTATCGGGTGGTGTGTCGAATGTGTCGTTCTCGTTTCGTGGCAACAATCCGGTGCGTGAAGCGATTCATTCGGTATTTCTGTATCACGCTATTAACGCAGGCATGGACATGGGCATTGTCAACGCTGGTCAATTAGCGATTTATGCCGACTTACCAGATGAGTTGCGCGAGAAAGTAGAAGCAGTCGTGTTGAATACCACGCCTGACGCGACTGAAGATTTATTAGCCATAGCTAACGATTACCGTGGCGATGGGAAGCAAGCTGAAAGCACTCAAGATCAAGAGTGGCGCTCGTGGGATGTGAGTAAACGTTTGTCGCATGCCTTGGTCAAAGGCATCACTGAATTCATTGAAGTAGATACTGAGCAAGCCCGTTTAGAAGCTGATAAACCGTTGCACGTTATTGAAGGGCCATTGATGGACGGTATGAATGTCGTCGGCGACTTGTTCGGTTCCGGCAAAATGTTTCTACCGCAAGTAGTAAAGTCAGCACGGGTAATGAAAAAAGCCGTGGCTTACCTGATGCCCTACATCGAAGATGAGAAAGAAGTTGGCGATACAAATGGCCGAATTTTGATGGCTACGGTTAAAGGAGACGTGCATGACATCGGCAAAAATATTGTCGGTGTAGTGTTGCAATGCAATAACTATGAAGTGATTGATCTTGGCGTAATGGTTTCGGCAGAAACTATTTTAAAACAAGCTGTGGCGCATAAGTGCGACATTATTGGCTTGTCTGGTTTGATCACTCCATCACTCGATGAAATGGTCTACGTAGCAAAAGAAATGGAGCGACAAGGCATTGAAATGCCGTTGATGATTGGTGGCGCTACGACCTCAAAAGTGCATACTTCATTGAAGATCGAGCCCAATTTTTCAAAGGATCAAGTGGTTCATGTGCCCGATGCCTCACGCGCGGTGGGAGTAGCACAGAACTTATTATCTAAACAAAACAAGGCAAGTTTTGTCGCTGGCGTTCGAGATGAATACGAACGTATCCGTGTTGAGCGTGCTAAGCACGGCAAGGTTCATAAAACCGCCGAGTTAAAGAAAGCCCGAGCCAATAAGAAGCTTATTGACTGGTCTGCTTATACTCCAGAAAAACCAACATTTTTAGGTCTTAAAGCCTTTGCTGATTACGACTTAGCGGACCTAGTTGAGCGAATCGATTGGACTCCTTTTTTTAGTGCTTGGGAATTAGCGGGCCGATACCCGCGCATTTTAAAAGACGAGGTTGTTGGCGTAGAAGCAACAAAATTATTCGCTGATGGACAAGCTATGTTGACGCAAATCATTGATGAGAAATGGTTACAAGCTCGAGGCGTTATTGGCTTTTTCCCAGCTAATTCGGTTGGCGATGATATCCAAGTTTATACAGATGACACTCGCAATGAAGTAGCACATACCTTGCATAACTTGCGCCAACAAGATCTAAAAAAGGGTGCGCAGCCAAACTACTGTTTATCAGACTTTATCGCTCCGAAGGAGTCGGGTACGGCGGATTATATCGGTGCTTTTGCGGTGACAGCAGGGCATAAAATTGAGCAAAAAATTGCCGAATTTGAAGCCCAGCATGATGACTACCAATCTATCATGCTAAAGGTCTTGGCAGATCGCTTAGCCGAAGCTTTCGCTGAGCACATGCACGAACGAGTGCGCACCGAATTCTGGGGTTATGAGTCTGATGAAGGCTTAGATAATGACTCACTAATACGCGAGAAGTACCGTGGTATTCGTCCTGCACCCGGTTACCCAGCGTGTCCAGACCATACTGAAAAAGCCACTCTGTGGGAAATGCTTGAGCCTGGAAAAAATGCCGGTTTGAGTATTACTGAAAGCTTCGCTATGTTACCAACCGCAGCCGTTAGTGGCTGGTACTTAGCGCACCCTGAGTCACGTTACTTCTCGGTTACTCGAATTCAACAAGATCAAGTTATTGATTATGCTGAGCGTAAAGGCATGGATTTAATTAGCACCGAGCGTTGGTTATCACCCATTCTTGGTTATGATGTCTAAGCTACTCAACATTTTAGCAATACAATCACGGCGATTAAAGTAGGTGATAGCTAGCCAGTTTTGGCTTACACTCAGATCGATAATTTTTGTTTAAATGTTACAGCGCTATGTAGGACGTCGTAGTTGAACGTCATTCTTATTCAATTGTTAATCAGAGTTGCGACCACCTCTTAGCAACTTAAGACAGGCCTAATATCGAGGCGTGTGGAATTTTTTAGACAGCAGCAAATGACGCTGACGTTGAGTTAAAATAATTTAAGGTTTTAGACATGAGTAGCAAGCAATCAAGCAATCAGTTAATCGAGTTTCTAAATTGCGAGGCGCTCGACCTGAATTTATTTCGAGGTCAAAGTAGAGATTTTAAAACCGGTCAAGTATTTGGCGGACAAGTACTCGGTCAGGCGATAAAGGCCGCTTATAAAACGGTTGATGATGACCGAAAAATACATTCGGCACATGCTTACTTCTTGCTCCGTGGCGACGTTGAAGCACCAATTATTTATGAGGTTGACCGAAGTCTAGATGGTGGCAGTTTCTCTTCGAGACGGGTTGTTGCGATTCAACATGGGCGTCAAATGTTTCACTTATCGGCCTCGTTTCAAAAACACGAAGAAGGCTTAGATCATCATCGTTCTTGGATGCCGCCCAAAGAAGAACTCAAGTCGGCACTGAATAGCACTGTGCCAGTCGAGCGACATTTTCAGTCGGAATATTTTGATGTTCATTATGTGCCACGCGACAAAGTCACCCGCGAAGACAGTATTCAGTACTGGATGAAAACCAAGCATCCGATGCCAGACGATATGGCCAGCCATCACGCAGTGTTGGCCTATATCTCTGATATGGGCTTGTTGCAAGCAACCTTAGTGCCGCATGGTTTAAATAAGTTAGCGCGTAACGAGCATAGAAAGAAGTTGATGATGGCCTCACTTGATCATGCAATTTGGTTTCATCGTGATTTTCGCATTGATGATTGGCTATTTTATGAGTGTCGCTCACAATCTACTAGTAATGGTCGTGGCTTAGCCTTTGGTCGAATTTATGATGAGGCCGGCCATCTGGTAGCCTCCACCTCACAAGAAGGCTTAATGCGATTACGTCGCTAGAGCGATATTCAGTTTTAGCGCCATATCGATCAGTTGCTGGAAGCGGTCGGCGTGTTTGGTTTTATATTGATTGCCAGCCGTGTGCATATTCCACAGCAGATCGCACCAAAGCACTGAGATTTGCGACGTATAGTAAATACGCTGTTCAATCTTTTTTTCCCAACCCGGCTGGTAGCACGCTAAAAATTCAAGAGACTCACTTTTATTCAAACCGAAGTAGTAAATAATCGCACCTAAGTCGAACCACGGATTGTTTTGTTGCGCGAATTCCCAATCGATTAATAAGGCCGAGTCCTTGGTGAACAGGCAATTCTCAACAACTAAATCGTTGTGGCAATAAGCCTTTGGAGTCTGGTCTTGGCTAAACTCGACTAGCGTCGGCATAAGCAAGGCATGCCAATTTTGCATCTCTGCATCAGCGCTCACAAGATAACTATTACAGTAGCCAATCAGATCAAAGTCGCGGCCGTTATTTACATAATCGCTATGGGTGTGCTGAAGAGTATTTGCAAGGTTTTTCAATCGCTCGGGAGTGTAGCCTTGATCGTCAATAAACTGGTACAAAGCGGTGTTGTTAGCGGCCATAAGCAACGGCGGGGATAGTGACAGCTCACTTGCCCAATACTCGGCTTTAATGGTTCGATTGAACGAATGCTTGAACACTTTGAGCACTAGTTTTTGGTCACTAGCCTCAATTAAACCTGTGTGGTGATTTTGCCCGTCTCTAAAAATTCGTACTAACGTAGGTTTCTCAACCAAGCCCCAATCAGTCCAATTTTTAAGAGCGTGATTTAGCATGGCGATAATTGTATCTCCATTGTCGGTAGCCGAATACAGCAATAATCACGTAAAGAGAAAACAACACCGCATAGAGTAAAAAGCCGCGGTCTATATAGAGGTAAATTGAGGCTATATTTATAACCATCCAATAGAGCCAGTTTTCTAAAATTTTACGCGCTACCATCCAAGTGGTGATCACTGCAGCCCACGTGGTGAAAGAGTCAAGATAGGGCAAAGCAGCATCAGTACTAATGCTTAGCAAGTAGCCGCTAGAGAGGCTTAGAATTGCGATCAGCGCCACAATTGAAATGTGTTGCTTGACTAATAATGACCGTATCGCTAACGCCGACTTCTGTTTGCTGCCATGTCGCCACTGCCACCAACCGACGACCGCCATCAGTAAATAGTAAACATTGAGCGCCGACTCCATGTACAAACTGCCGTCCCAAAACAGATAGATACTGGTGCCGGTTCCGATAAAACCTGCCGGCCAGCAGTAAATATTTTCTTTCGCCGCGAGAATAATATAGAGCAAGCCAAAGACAACCGCTACTACTTCAATATTACTGGTGGCAGCCCAAGCAGAATAAAGCTCGATTAGTAATTCACTCATACATAAAGGTTCATTCATAGCCGCGAAGTTCGCGAGCATCACCTTGTAAATACTTACACACAAAAACGATCTTACCGTGTCGTAGCATCGACTCTTTGATACAGGCGGTCAATAAAGTGTTAACCGCGTCAAATTCGCCAAAAATTCGAGTGCTCATGTTTGAGGTGCGTATATCCACCTGATCGACATAACCATCAAGCATATCGAGAAAATCTTTGATCTTTGTTTTATAGCCATCTTGCAATGGGTACATGCTTATCTCTACTGATAAATGCATTTTGTCTCCGTCTTCTGGTTTTTCTTTACGTTTAAAAGCCGTGTCATAGAAGTGAATAGCATCACCCTAAAAATATCGTCATCCTGAGCGTAGACTAAGGATGACGATGATCAATAACTCGTTAAAACTCCATGCTAGCGCGAACACCAACAACACGAGGCGCGCCGAATTGATTGTATTCATCGACAGCGTAGAACTCTCTAGGATCATTGCCAAACGTACCAAAGCCACGTGTTTTTACTAGCTCATCGCTTAGATTTTTAGCGTAAACGGCGAGTCTCCAGTTCTCGGCTTGATAGGCGAGTTCAAGGTTTATTAACTCATATGCGTCTGACCGGCTCTCATGGCTATTTGAAAATAGGAAATCGTCTTTGGCTTCAATTGAGCCGCTTAGTGATAGCGAGTGAGTGAATGAATAGCTACCGCCGCTCACGGCGGTATAGCTAGGCGCCTGGGCTTGGTCTCGGCCATTTAAGTCGAACGGTATACCATTGGCGCGGTCTGCTTGAATATGATCGAAACTTAAGAATTGATCAAACTCAGTGTCCAGCAGGCCTATTTTTACAAACATTGTTGCACGGTCACTTGCGGCCCAATCTACTTCCACTTCAAGGCCTTTATTGGTACCGCTAGCCGCATTCTCAGTAAAGTCGGTAAAACCGCAGGGGCAAACGCCACCGATGATGTCGCTTGCCAGTGAGCGCACGATCGATTGGTTAACTTGTACTTCGTCTCGATCTTGATAGAACATCGAAGCCTGAAGGCGTAAAGAGCCGTCTAGATATGTTTGCTTGATGCCGAGTTCATAATTAAGCATAGTTTCGGTGTCATATTCACGTTCTTCTAGCGACAGGCTTCCTTCTAAATTAAAGCCGCCTGGTTTGTAACCTCGTGACACTAGCCCGTAATAGAACGCGCCGCTATCCGCTTCGTATTCTAAGGCAATTCGTCCGCCCCAGAGGCTCTCGTTAGGTGCCGCAGATGCGCCAGTAATATCAGAGTAGTTAACATCACGGCGTTCTAAACGAAGCCCCGTAGTCACTGACCAACGGTCGTTTAGAGCAAAATCTGCTTGGCCATAAATCGCTGCGTTAGTAGTATTCAGGTCACTGTTAAAATCGCTAGCGAAGGTATAAACCCGCTCAAGGTTGGTATCTTGATCGCGATAGTAAACACCAGCAACCCAGCTGACTAAATCCGAGGCATTTGATACTAACCGTAGGTCAATCGTGGTGTTGTCATTATTGCGAGAATATTGGTCAAATGAAGAATAGAATAAGTCGAAGCCGAGTAAGTCAGTGTCGCAAGACGTGTTTTCACAAATGAAAAGATTGCTCCAATCTTCGTCGTAGGCGTACTCTAACTCAGAGTTAGCCAAGCTCAGCGATGCTTCGAGGCTTAAGCTCGTGCTCAGCTGGTAGCTTGCTTTTATCGCCGCGGCGGTGGTCTCCTGTCGATCAAAGCCAGGCTGATCGCTGTCAGTCTCGCGAGTATTTGATAAGCTGAATGCATCATATCCATTGTCGATGTCGGCAACAAACAGGGTGAAATCCAGAGACAAGGCATCGTTAACCTTGGCAGAATAACGTGCACGCGCGGTGGTCTCATCGATATTGTTTGTATCGTCTCGGCCTAAAAAGGTGGCTTGTGTAAACCCATCGCTCTGATAACGTTTAACCGCTAAGCGATAGCCAGAGTCGTCGGATGTTGGGCCACTGACAACACCACTAATTTCACGGCCACCAAAGTCTTCGACGCCAGCGGTCACGCGAGCGTAAAATTGGTCGCTTGGTTTGTTCGAGACAATATTGATCAAGCCAGCAAGTGCATTGGCACCATATAAGGTGCCCTGAGGACCACGCAATACTTCAACTTGCTTAACATCTAAAGTGCTAGCCGCGGTGGCAATACCGGTTAAGTCAATACCGTCGACTAACAAGCCGACTGAGTTGATAATCGGTGCTTGAAATTCACTGCGTTCGCCGATGCCTCGGATTTGAATAAAGCGGCCGCGTGATGCACCACTGGCAAAATTTACGTTCGGAGCTAGACCGAGCAAATCTTCTAAGTGTTGCGCATTGCGCTCTTCGATTAATGCATTGCTTATTACTGTGACGCTGTTAGGTAAGCGCAGAGCATCGCTTTCAAGCAATTCGGCGGTAACAATAATCTGTTCTAGGGGTTCTGTTGCAAAGCTACTAACGCTTAAGCTCAGCGCGACGGCTAAGAGGCTAGTGGTAAAACGAATTTTCATGGCGGTCTCTTTAATTTGTGTTAAAAAGACCCGGTAAGGCGAGAAGGGTAGTAAAAGTGGTCCCATTCCTACGCCGGTATCAACCGGATCAGGTTCTAGGAGTTCGAGTTGCAAACGCAATCTCATCTCAGGCCTTGGGCCACCCCCTGGGTAAAAACTTAACGATGAATCGTTAAGGCAAGGAGTTTAACAGAATTTGTGTGAGGTCTAAAAGAGTGTTTTAGACTATTGTAGAGTTTGTTTTTTAGTAACGCGAATTACTGAAGAGCCGGTGGGTATAAGCGAACTATTTTCATCTATAATCAAAAACATGAATGACTATATATTTTTATGGGCTATCGCCGGCGTGCTATTTGTTGGCGCTATGAGTCCGGGGCCAAGCTTTTTTATTGTTGCGCAAAACTCGCTATCCAAATCGCGAGCACATGGTGTGGCAACCGCCTTGGGCACAGGCCTAGGCGTTTCTCTTTTTGCAATATTGGCTAGTTTTGGCGTCACCGCGCTACTTGAAAATGTTCCCAGCGCATATGTCGCGTTTAAGTTGCTAGGCGGTGCGTATTTACTCTATTTGGCCTATAAGATCTGGCATGGTGCTAGCCAGCCGCTGGAGATGGCCGAGAATGATGGCATAGCATCAAGTAAATATTCAAGCGGCCAGCGAGGGAGCTTGTTCAAAGCATTTCTAACCGGTTTAATTACGCAAACGAGTAACCCTAAAACGGCCTTGGTCATCGCCGGTATTTTCGCCGCTTTTGTGCCCGCTGAGCCACCCGCTAATACCGCGGTACTAGTCGCTCTAATAGCCTTTGTTATTGATTTTTGTTGGTACGCGTTTGTAGCGATTAGTCTGTCGACAAAGGCAACACGCCAGGTCTATAAAAAAGCCAAAATAGGTTTTGATAGAACCGCTTCAATATTTTTGGGAGTGGTTGGTATTAAACTACTAGTTTCTTGAACTACGCTAAGCATTTTGACATAGAAGTTCGCCACCACCTTAGTCGTTGTAACACGAGTAGGGTGGTGACACATGACTTCAACTTGGAAACACTTGTCTAGTGGCGAAAATGACGCATTCCAGTGAACACCATAGCCATACCGGCTTCATCAGCTGCGGCGATGACTTCATCATCTCGCATTGATCCGCCTGGTTGAATTACGGCACTAATGCCTGCCGCTGCGGCGTTCTCAATTCCGTCCCGAAACGGAAAGAAAGCATCCGAGGCCATTACCGAACCGGCCACTTCTAGCTCGGCATGTTCAGCTTTGATACCGGCTATGCGCGCTGAATTAACACGGCTCATTTGGCCTGCGCCAACGCCGATGGTCATATTGTTATTGGCGTAAATGATGGCATTCGACTTAACAAACTTAGCGACTTTCCAAGCAAACAATAGATCAGCCATTTGTTGTTTAGTAGGCTCAACCTTAGTAACCACTTGTAGCGTTTCAGTCAGTGATTGATCGTTCTCTTGTAATAATAAACCGCCAGTAACACGCTTATACTCAAGCTCGTTATGCGCCTTGTTATTCCAATAACCGGATTCCAATAAGCGAACGTTCTTCTTCGATGCAACCGCCTCTTTAGCTTCATCTGAAACCGATGGTGCGATAATCACTTCAACAAATTGCGTATCGACAATTAAACTGGCGGTCTCGGCATCTAACTCTTGGTTAAAGGCGATGATGCCGCCAAAGGCCGACTCAGGATCCGTTGCAAACGCCTTTTGGTACGCTTCTAACAACGAGTCAGCAACAGCGACACCGCAAGGGTTGGCGTGTTTGACGATTACACAGGCCGGAGCGCCGTCAAATTGCTTAACACATTCTATTGCTGCGTCAGTATCGGCGATGTTGTTGTATGACAGCTCTTTGCCCTGTATTTGAACCGCTGTGGCTATGCCAACGGGTGCATTGTCTTCAACGTAAAACGCTGCTTTTTGATGTGGGTTTTCACCGTAACGCATAGTTTGTTGATGTTTGAATTGTACGTTGAAGGTTTGAGCAAAATCAGCTTTGCTGCCATCTTCTTGAATACGGCCTAAGTGGTTAGCGATTGCACCATCGTATTGAGCGGTGTGCTCAAACGCTTTAGTGGCAAGCTTGAAGCGGGTCTGGTATGACAAACCGCCAGCATTGATTTCGGCCAGTAAAGCAGGGTAGTCGTCGGCATCAACAACAATTGCTACGTCTTTATGATTCTTGGCGGCTGAACGAACCATTGTCGGACCACCAATATCGATATTTTCGATCGCTGTTGGTAAATCACAACTTGGGTCGGCAACGGTCTGTTGAAAAGGGTAGAGGTTAACGATAACCATGTCGATCTGCTCGATACCGTGCTCAGCCATTACTGCATCGTCGGTGCCACGACGGCCTAATATTCCACCATGAACTTTAGGATGTAGTGTCTTAACTCGGCCGTCCATCATTTCTGGGAAGCCCGTATATGATGAGACCTCTGTTACCGGAATACCTTCTTTGTCGAGTAAGCTAGCGGTGCCGCCGGTGGATAAAAGTTCAACGCCAGCTTGATGAAGACCTCGAGCAAATTCGACAATGCCGGTTTTATCAGAAACGCTTAACAGCGCGCGAACAGGTTTGACTCTACGCTTGGCAGAGGGTTGGTCAGTCATAGAGTTACCTTTGGGGAGCCTTAGGGCTCGGATTAATGTCGACCGTCAGCTCGCATATGGAGAGCTGGGTTAGCCTAGGTTGTAAGTTTTAAGTTTCTTGCGCAAAGTATTACGGTTAATACCAAGCATGTCGGCGGCCCGTGTTTGATTGCCGTTTACTTGATTCATTACAACTTCGAGAAACGGCTTCTCGACTTCGTTAATGAAAAAATTATGCAGGTTACTTGGCATCTCACCATTTAAGTCTTCAAAGTACTGCTTGATTGCGTGCGTCACACATTCCGATAGAGGGTCTGATTTTGTCATGTCTGTTGGTTTTTTATATTTATTATTTTTATAGTATTGTTGTTTGATCGTCTTGTTTGTTAGGCCGCCAGGCGTGAGCAACTCAAACGTAAAAACGTTTGCAGTAATAAACGTTGCTCTGCCGCATCCTCAGTGGTGCATATCTGAGTTTTTAATTGCGGCGAAATCTCGCTACTCCAGTTAGCGAGATACCACTTAATATGTTTTCTGGCTAAGCGCAGGCCAAGGCCCTCACCGTAAAACTGATGGATCTTAAGATGATGCTGAATAATAGTTTGGGCACGACTATCGATGCTCGGTATGTCGTCATAGTGGCCAGTTTCTAAATAGTCGGCTATCTGCTGAAATATCCATGGTTGGCCTTGCGCTGCGCGACCAATCATCACCGCATCCGCATTAGTGGCATTCAGTACGCTGAGTGCCATCTCCGGCGAATTTATATCTCCATTGGCGATAATAGGTACGCCAACGCTGCGCTTAACTTCGGCGATAGTGTTGTACTCAACTTCGCCGACAAATTTGCATTCGCGGGTGCGTCCATGGATGGTAATTGCGCTAACGCCAGCGTCTTCTGCAATTCTCGCAATACTTGGCGCATTGCGAGTCTCTGGCGTGGTGCCGGTACGAATTTTAACCGTTACCGGTACATCTACCGAGGCGACCACGGTTTTTAAAATCTCGGCGACTAATGATTCGTTGGCCAGTAGTGCCGAGCCGGCGGCTTTCTTACAGACCTTTTTAGCTGGGCAACCCATATTGATATCAATAATTTGTGCGCCATTAGCGACGTTGAATTGTGCAGCTTGAGCGAGCATTTGTGGATCGGTACCGACAATTTGAACCACCACAGGGCCAGGTTCACCAGCAAGATCTAGGCGAAATTTGCTTTTTGTGGTGTGTCGAAGGTCGAGTTGACTGGTTACCATTTCAGAGACAACTAAGCCAGCACCATGTGCCCGACATACTTGTCGATAAGGCTTATCTGTAACACCGGCCATAGGCGCGGCAATAACTTTGTTGGCTAATTTATAGGGTCCAATCTGCATAACGAAATTGTTATAAATGTCAAAAATTAGGACGACAAATGATACGCCAAGGTATCTGAGGCGGTAAAGATCGAATTGAGTAAAAATGCTACTTTTTTAAGCAATTTATTTTTTAGCTAGGCTTCTACTTATTCAGAATTTTAACTTCGTATCCGGTCGCTTGCTTCGGGAATGATAATAGCTCGATAGTGACTTTCTTTAATTCACGTGCACCAATTAAGTTATTTGTAGCGTTTTGATAGACATAGTCCTCGGGTGAAAGCTTACGTCGCGATACCAATTTTCCTTCAGAATCAGTTAGTGACATCTCGAGCCACGGAAGAGGTTGTTCTATCTCGGCGTGATTGATGATGCCTATGCGCAATAAAGTAGTCGACGATCGAGTTGGGTGTGCTTCGGTGAGTGCAGACGCCAGTTCCAGCTGACTTAAATTTCGGCGTGGTGGTAAAACCACATTGTGTAAGGCTAGCTTTTTCGCCAGTGGTACACGCAACTCGGCGATACGTTTCTGCGCTAAGGAGCCGTCTTTGAAAACTATAATTTGCTTCATCCATAGTTGGTAAAACAATGCTCCGCTGAACGCCATAATGATCACCAGCAAAGGTGGCGCTAGTAACCAAGCGCGCGACTTAAGCTTGGGCTTACGGTCTAGTTGAAATCTATCATCAGCGATATCGTCGGTATTTAAGTTAGATTTTTTTGTAGTCGCTTTTATTGACGAAGTACTGACTAATTTATTGTTGACCAAAGTATCGACTTGATCAATTAATAATTCTTTACTACTGGTTCGGTCTTCGTCAGCGCTTGACTCACTAGGCGCGTCTACTCTATTTCTTGGTTGGATGATGCTAGGTTGATTAATCGGTAGCGCTAATTCATGTTGGCCTGTTTTTTGATTAACGTCACTGGTCGCTGTATCACCAGCATCATTATCCGCGTTAGCGGTGCTTTTTTCTATCTCACGAAGTTCTTCAATAAGGGCGTGTTTGGCGCGAATATTTGCCAACATCTCGGTTGCTGATAGTTGGCTAGAGTGGACCGAGGTAACCGGTGCATCATGGTCGATATCTAAACTCATTTCAGAGTTAAGGCTCGCGCTTACTGTAGCGTCACTCAAACTGATGTTTTTTTCAGATTCAGTATGCGGATCGGCAAAGGTAAACTCTTGCGGTTCCGCCTGTGCCTCCGCTATTGCCTCTGATCGTTGTTGTTGCTCAACGAGTTCCTCAGTAAGCGGCTCAATAAAAGCTTCCCGAGGGTCAAAGCGTGGCGTTTCAGTTTCTGCGTTAAGAATTCGTGCTTGAAAACGCTCCCGACAAGTTCCACAACGAACCATACCTTCAGACACGCGCAATTGCTCATCACTAATCACATAAGTGGTGAAGCAGTGTGGGCATTGCGTGTTGTGTAAGGCCATTGGATCTAGTGCTATTTTCGACTGGCGGTGATTAAGCACCACTGATCTTTATGTTGCTGGTTAAATTCAAATTGATCACCGAAAGCGGCGGTTACTTTGTCGGCCTGCGAACTTAAAATACCAGTCAACAACAGCCTGCCGCCAGGTGCTAAATGCAACAATAGGGTATCACGTAATAGAATGATTACTTCAGCCAAAATGTTGGCGATAACAAGGTCATATGTAGCCGCTGGGGACTCTGGCAATTGCTGAGGCAAACAGGCATTCATCTGCATATCGACTTTATTACGCAGCGCATTTTGAATACAGGCGTCAACCGCTAATGGGTCAATATCGACGGCGTCAGCAAAATCGGCGCCACTCATGATTGCGGCTATCGCCAAAATGCCTGAGCCGCTGCCGTAATCGAGCACACGTTGACCATCGAGTTGTTGATCAGCAAGCCAGTGCAAGCACATATTAGTAGTGGCATGTGTGCCCGTGCCAAAAGCCAAGCCAGGGTCGAGAATGATATTACGCGCAGACGGTTCGGTTGCCTCGCACCAGCTCGGGCATACCCACAGGTCAGTGCCCACTTGGATCGGTTTAAATGAGGCTAACCAAACGCGCTCCCAATCTTGATCGACCAGCGTTGCTATCTCAACCGGAATCTCTTTGGCCGGCATTGCGGTGGCCGGCACTCCGGTGGCCGGCATTCCGCTCTCGCTGCTGTTGGAAAACTGGGTTCGTACAAAGTCTATAATCGGCACTAACTCGACGCTGTCGTTAAACAATGCAGTAACTCTAACCTTTAGCCAATCAGGCGTGCCGGGAAACGCGACTTCGTAGAATTCATCGTCGCCGGCGTTTTCCGTGGTGATCGCTTGTGCTAAGAACCCTTCTAACATGTCGGACAGTCTATCAACGTCAGCTGCGTCAATAACAAAGGTAGCTTGAATCCAGCTCATGGTCAGTACTCAGGTCAGTTATTTTATTTTATTACTCAGTTTTCGTGCCGAGTTTATTGATGCTGAGTATACCTAGCGCCCACGGTCATATCTAACGCCATTACTAAGTAACTTGCTGCCATTACCGCGGGTTTTATGATTGATTCGCGTTAGTTTCATATTTAGGCCTCTAGTAACACCTCAGCAATATTATAAGTGCTCGGTCAGCCACGCTTGAATTTGTGCTTGGTCGATCTTGCCCAAGACTTGGTCAAGCACATTACCGTCTTTATCCATGAGTAAGGAATAGGGTAATAAGCCTTGTGGGTTGCCTGTTTTTTCGAGTAACAGCATGCCGGTTTTCTCGGCATATAGAATTGGATAGCTGATATCCATCGAATCTAGAAATGGCTGTGAACGACCGGGGTTATCAATCGCTACGCCGATAACGGTAAAACCGTCTTTCTGATGCAAGCGATACATGGCTTCAAATAATGGCATCTCTTCACGACATGGGCTGCACCAAGTGGCCCAAAAGTTAACCAAAGTAAGCTCGCCTAATTGGTTCTGTACCGAATCAGTGGCGCTAATACCTGAGCTTGGATCACTGGTTTCTAATTCGGCGCTTAACAATACCGAAGCTTCGGACAGCGGCTGAGTTCGAGAGGTGTTAACCGCAATACCAACTACGAACGCCACGATGGCAATAGAGAGAAGAAGGACTTTGTTTTGATTAGTCATGCTGTTTTATGGTTTAGCTTGGTCGATAAGGGCAAGAAATACGTCTTTATTCATGTAACCGTATTGTCGTAGGTTTTGAAACTCTTCGCCATTGGTTTTTATGAACAAGGTCGCTGGAGGGCCAAACACGTCAAAGAATTTTTTTAATGCTTCGCTATCATCATTGGTATCAGTCACATCGGCTTCGATTAATAACCAATTATTGAGCGCAATATGCACGCTTTGCTCGGTGAAAGTACTGCGTTGCATGCGTTTACAATCTAGGCACCAGTCGGCATAAAAATCAACTAATACAGGTTGCTTGGCCGCTTTTGCTAGGGCTAGTAACTGAGTGGCTTCAGCGACCGTAGTGACTCGGTTAAATGGCAGTTTATTATCAACTGTCGAAGCGCCAGCACTATTGACTGAACTAATACGCACCGAATCTAAGGGTTGAGTTATGTCTTTGCCACCAAATTGGGCGCCAATCAGAGCTGCTATACCCCAAATAACCATGACCACACTAACCGCTCGGAATAAGGTTTTAATAAGGTCTGAGCGCATCGTTGTCGCCAGAGTCCAGAAATAGAATCCTTGCCAAATTAGCAACGCTGACCAAAAATAAAGTACCGGTACTAGGTCGATAAAGCTAGCAATAAAGATGGCTGCGCCAAGTACTGAAAAGCCTAAGATTATTTGAACATGGTTCATCCAAGAGCCTGCTTTTGGTAGTAACCAACCAGCACCGAAGCCGAGTGCAATTAGCAGCGTACCCATGCCCAGAGCTAGCGCACTCATGACCGCCGAACCGAGCACAGGATCGCCAAGCGTGATTGCCGCACCAATGGCAACAATTAACAGAGGTGACACACACGCACCAACGACTAAGCTGGAGATAGCGCCGAGAATAAATGCGGTAACTGATAGTGAGCGGCCATTTGGCTTAGCGTTGCTTAGTTTGGTTTGTAACGAACTTGGCAGTTGAATTTTAAACCCACCAAATAAGGAAATTGCTAACGCGACCAATAAACTGCATACGAAACCGATTACATAGGGGCTTTGAAAGTGTGCCTGCAGTTGGCCACCACCTTTGCCTAATACCCAGCCAGCAATCGCGTAAACGACGACATGCCCAGCGACGTAACAACAGGCGAGTAAACCAGAGCCGAGCTTGCTTGGCTTATGCTGACCGGCGATGATGGCCAAAAGAATCGGAATCATTGGTAGTACGCACGGCGTAAAGCTCAACAAAATACCAATAAAGAAGGCCGCTACTACGTAGCTCCAAAAGCCATTATTAAGGTCGGTTTTTGATGCCGCTGAAAAACCTTGGGTCTGTTGACTCGATGCTGTATCAGTGGTAATTGTTGGTGACGCTAGGGTGATAGATTGTGGTTCAAAATCAACCGTAATGATGCGAGTCTGAGGTGGATAGCACACGCCAACAGGTTTGTTACAACCTTGACCATTGATTTCAAGTTCGATGGTCTTACCCGTGTTGGGTAGGCGTTTTATCGGCGCGCTTAAATCAACGTTGTAAAAATAGACTACAACCTCACCGAACTCAGGGTCTTGCTCGATCACACCTTGAGGAAAAACTAAGTCACCAAATTCGGCGCCAGCTGTTTTCGACGAAACAGCAAACTGATCGCGGTACATATAGTAATCTTGCGCGACGCTCCACTGAATACGCAGTTGCTCACCGTCAATAAACGCGGTCACGCCAAAGGCTTCGGTCTCTGGCAATAATTCAGTTTTCTTGCTGCCCCAAAACTGCGCCTGAGCGGTCAGCGATAGCATAAGCAAACACGCCAGAGCCAATCGAATCGGAGTTTTAACATTAAGAGTCATTTTTTTTCACTATATAAGATGCGATTTCTACGCATAAAGACCGAGTTCGCGAGCAAAGACTGTCATTATTATTGCGCTCATTACTCCGTGTTCCGTTACCGGTAACATTGTGCCACTAAATTGCCTACGAATCGCCGATCTAGGATAAATACTCTGGCATAACATAATCATCTAAATCTAAGCCAACTATGAATAATCAAGCAGTTTTCAATAAGCAAAGAATTTTAAAGATCGAAGGAGTTATCAACTTTCGTGACCTTGGAGGGTATCAAACCAATGATGGTTTTACGGTGAGCTGGGGCAAAATTTATCGTTCTGCTCAGCTTGATCGAATGACCGACCAGGGTGCTAAAGATATGGCGTCTTTGGGCATTAAAACCGTCATTGATTTGCGCTTCAGTGACGAGACTAAGCGTTACCCTACAATGCGCCATGCGGTTCCAGATGCTGAAATATTAAGCTGGCACGAGGAGTTTCAAGATAATGGTGCCGATAAAGGCGACGCTATAAAGCGACTATGGCAACAAAGTTTAGAGAGTAACGACCCGGCTCAAGTACGAGAGGCAATGCGGCTTAACTATCCTAAAAAGTTGTATTCGCACCAAGCTATTTATAAAAAAATGTTAATGCGTTTGGTTGAGCAACAAACCCCTTTAGTCTTTCATTGTGCCGCTGGCAAAGACCGAACCGGTGTTGCTGCGGCATTGATTCTGTCGTTATTAGGTGTCAGCGACGAGCTAATTATTGAAGATTATTTACTTACTCAGGCTGAAACAGAAAACTTGCTTAGTTCATTTCATGCCGGCGGCGCAAGTGGCCCGCAAGCTAATTCAGACTTCCAACAAAAGCTTGCAAGCTACCCAAGAGCCTTAGTACAGCCAGTCTTTGACGCGGATTTAAGCTATATCACTACCTTGATGGATTATGTCAGTGAGCAATACGGTAGCTTTAATCAATACGCGTCCCGCGTTTTAAGCTTTGATGCCGATGATGTAGCCCGTTTGCGGCAGCGCTTACTGGTTTAGCCTAAGGGCGTTTATTTACCTTTTTTGAAATACCGTTAGCGTTTTTGCGCTAGATTAAATTGATACTCAGTAACTTGCTCTCGTGGTTGATTTGCTTGTAGTAAAGGCGAGTAAAAGCTGGTTTGGTTAATCGCATCTGGCGCTAACTGAGTCTCCACACAGAAACCGCCCGAACTGGTGAACGGCGAGTTTAGAAATTTACCGGTGTAAAATTGAAAGCCCGGTGAATCACCTGAAACCTTGAGACTAATACCTGAGCTAGGTGAGACAGCGCTCAACATTTCGTGCAGCGTACCCATGTCCGCTGCCTGAGTATTAAAATGGTGGTCGCATAGGCCATCGAATTCTGTATGCGAGGGATGATTTAATTGATATCTAAAGGGCATATCCAGTGTTTTCAATTCGCCAGTCGGGATTTTGTCACTATCGACCACTACGAAGGAATCGGCATATAGTTGAAAATGATGATCGTTGATATCGCTCAAACCACTTAAGTTTAAGTAGACGTGATTGGTCAGGTTGATGAAACAGGTAGTGTCGCAGCTGGTTCGATATTTAACCGTTAAGCAGCCATCCGTAACTCGATAGATTGCTTTGCTGGTTAGCCTGCCTTTCATGCCAACTAAGCTCATGTCGTAATTTAAGCGATAACAAATTTGATTTGGGCTGTGCGACTCGAGGTGCCAAAACTGCTTGTCAAAACCAAGGCCGCCACTGTGCAAGGTATGCTTACCTTGGTTAAGTGGCATCTGTAATAACTCGCCATTGATCTGCAATTGGCCCCATGCGATTCGATTACAAATCGGCCCTATCGAGGCGCCTAAATAGAATGCGTCGTCTAGGTAGTCTTCGTCGTTCTCTAAACACAGAGCCAGTTGATGGCCATGAAAGTCGATAGCGCGAATACGTGCGCCATAGTTGAGCAAATCGACGCATAAGCCGTTGCCATCAGAAATAGTCGATTTTCGCAGTGTATCAGTCACAGGTCCGTTTCAATTTATATCGCTTAAGTCGCCACAGTATAACGATTCACTTTGCTATGATGTAGGCCGTTCAAACCTTGCCGAAAATATTATGCCGTCTATCCAAGAATTACTCAGTAGTATGACCAACCGCTTGGTATTTATAACGGTAATAATTTACTTTGCTGTTCAACAAGGCTTATTTGCCAACGCGCTTACCGGTTTCGAAATGTTTGCTTGGCAGACTTCTCGTTTCGCCCCTTGGCAGTTGCTTACGCATATGTTTTTACATGGCAGCGTTTCTCATCTTGCCTTTAACATGCTGGCGCTATGGTCTTTCGGGCGTATTTTAGAGAAAGTTTGGGGAGTGCAGAGGTTTTTGGTTTTTTACCTGGTATGCGGCATTGGTGCAGCGGTTATTTCACAATTAGTAGACCAATTTATTCTTGGCCCTGCTTATGGCTATACCGTTGGGGCTTCAGGCGCGATTTATGGTTTGTTGGTAGCATTCGCGATGATGTTCCCGAACTTCAAAATCATGTTGATCTTTCTGCCTGTACCGATTGCTGCAAAACATTTTGTGCCGGTCTTATTATTAATTGATTTGGCAGCAGGTTTTACCGGATTTTCAATTTTTGGTCAAAACATCGCTCATTTTGCCCACCTAGGTGGCGCATTAATGGGTTTTTTGATGGTCAATTATTACAAACGCCCGACTGGCTAACGGCCTCAATTGCCAACGCGCAAGCCACATTGCTGATAAAGTTTTTGTATTAAGCGTACGTGGTCTAGGGTGGCTGCTTGGCCTTCTTTGATATCTATGTCTCGTTGTCTGGCCCACGCCTTATAGTCTTCGGAGGCGTGACTTAACAGTGATGCTTCTAAAGCATAATAAGCACTTAATAGTTTCTCGGCACGTTGATCTAGCCGTACCGCATGCTTTTGTACGTTCTCAATAAAGTGTGCGTTTACCACATTTGAGAAATAGCGTGCTTTCTGGGTTGGCGTGCTCGACAAGCAAAGGGGCACATCAAGTCTTTGTTGAACTATCGAATTGGCCTTATCTAGGGCGACTCTAAGACGCCGATATTCGCCCAACAAACGGCCACCGTCTCCGGCACGTAAGCGGCCAAGATACCGCTCTACTTCAGATGTCTCTTGAGCGGTGAAAAAACGCTCGCCGTTGATTACACGAGAGACAAATTTTTCCAAGCCGATGAGTTCAGTGCTGACATCAATTGAAAGTTGCAGTGGGTATTTCGTATTGCTCTGTTTATCATGCCAGAAGCTGGTATTTTCACTTTGGCCTAGTAGCGAATACCAAACAACCGCATTGAGATTTTGTTCTTTTTGCATGAGAAAAAGATCGAGTTTAGACGCTAAGTCAACATCACCAAGGCGAACCACACATTGCGGACCAAGGTGTAGCATTTTAAGGTCGCTAAAAAGTCGTTGGGAGGCACTTGAAACCTTCCCCAGCTGACTGTTTCGATGAGCAATAACGGAGTGTAACTTGCATTCTCGAAGGCTTAAAAACTCTCTAATGCTGAGTTCAGCGATAGGCTCTTGCAATTGTAATTGCTGTGGGCTCGGGAACGCTACTGATATGGTTAACGTTGAACTAGGAGCCTTACGGTCTAGTACATTTTCAAGGCGATCGAGGTAGTCGTCGAGGTAACTAGTTTGCTGAGAACAGGCTGTAATAAGTAACAGCAATACTGCGATTAAGCCAGCTTTCACTTAGCACCGATAACACGTATACCTAAGCCCAAGCTGACCAAATGCTCACGAAGCTGTTTCTTTTCGATACGATTTAGTGCGGCACCGATTTCGATAGATTGATTCAAATGCTTCAAAAAAAGTGTCGGTGCGCTCATTCGATATTTACTCGGTTGCTTAATAATACTCGTCTCGCTACGCTGCCAATTCCATTGCTGTTTTGGAAAGTAAATACCTTTCTGTAGGATTAATGAGTCACCTTCGACAATGATGATTTCCTTGAAACTTAATTTCCAAGACACGTAATACATACCGAACCCAACCAGCGCTATTTCTAAGCCAGCAAATGGCAATACCATCCACGCGCCCATAGCTGTCCAGCTAAGTGCTATCGCCATATTTACGCAGAACATAAACGCCAAAATACGCTTATTTGCCTGCCACGACATAGAGCGATTAGCGGTGATTACTAAGCGTTGAATGTCATCTTCTTTTTCAAACTCTACCATACGATTATTTTAGCAAACGCATGTGCGTTGAATGTAATGCTAGGCTGTTTTGCTAATACGATCGAAATATGAGAGGTTAAGAATGACTGATTTGAATAAGAAAATTGGAACCATAGAGTGGCGAGACCTGAGCGTCAATGATGCTGACGGTGTAAGTGATTTTTATACGCAGGTAGTCGGTTGGCAGAAGCAGTCTGTTTCTATGGGAGACTACGACGACTATAGTATGAATTTACCTTCGAATGGAGAGACTGTAGCGGGCGTATGTCATGCGCGCGGCAGCAATGCAGACTTACCTCCACAGTGGTTGATGTATGTGCGTGTTGAAAATTCAACATCCAGTGCCGAAAAGGTTGTTGAATTAGGCGGTGACATCATTCAAGGGCCACGGATTATGGGTGGCGAAACTTATTATGTAATAAGTGACCCCGCCGGCGCAGTATTGACTATCTATTCCTGATGTGGGGATTAAAGGTTGAACGCTTAGGTAATTCTAGCGTCCATCCAACTGACCATTTCAGCGAATATAGTCTCACCTTCAGGCTCATTGAATATCTCATGATAGAGACCGTCGTAAATAGTCACTTGCTTATCACTCGATGCAACCGAGTCATGTAAAAATTGAGAACCACTAGGCGCCGTCATTACATCGGCCGAACCGTGCATGATTTTAAGCGGTAAGCTTATGCTTGCTGCATGATCCTTACAGTGCTGCATCGCGTCGGTCATACTGATTAGAAACTGGGCCGATAATTTCTCTTTGCTAACCATCGGGTCAGCCATGTATTTCTCAACCACAGCGGGGTCTCGACTGACTGCAGATGCGTCAAGCGCTAGCATTTTTGCCTTGGGGAAAAGCATTGCCACAATTTTGATGATAGCCACTTGCCATGCGGGTGGTTCTTGCGGGCTTTGTATCGCCGCGCCTGACAGCATTGCGCCCTGAAACTTATCTTGGTGATTGAGTAGTAATTGAGCGGCAATTAGGCCGCCCATACTATGGCCTAACAAGAATATTGGTGTGTCTGGATGGCTTTTTTTGGTTCGGCTATAGAGTTCAAGTACTGCTTTTTCAAACACCTCGAATGAATCGATGTGGCCACGTATACCGTCAGATTTACCATGACCAGGAAGATCCATTGAGCTAAGTGAATAGCCGGCTTGATTAAGATCAGCGGCTAAATGCTCATAGCGTTGGCAGTGCTCGCCTAGTCCGTGAATAAGAACTACTACGGCCTTGCTATTGGTAGCTGGCCAATGTCGGTAATAGAGCCCATTGTCAGTACTTTCACTAACCTTGTTAGACGCACTTATTTGCTCACTGACGATGCTCATATTTACTCTTTTTATATGATTAATGCCCTGCGAAAAGGAATGAACTCTTCGCATGAACTTGTGTTGTTAACATTGAATGATCGCGACTTTCAACGCCTTGATGAAACTGACGCTGTAGTGAGTCTATGTCTTCACTACGATCGGCATAGCGTAACACCAGCACTACTTTTTGCAGGTCATCTAATAGCGTATCAACAATATGTTGATCAAAGCGAATATTGTTAAATGACGCATCGAATTCCTTAAGCCTAGCGGCCTCATCAAATACCGCGAATAGCTCGTCCATCTTTTGTGGAGCTTGTTCCATTAGTGAGCTACAGACGTCCCATTGCTCAGCATTGATTAAATCATTCCACAAATATTTACTCAATTTTGCGGCTGATTTAGGTTCGCTGTGATGCAGTGCTAAGAACTGCTCTACGGCGTCACTTTCAACCCCAAGTACGCGACATATAGTTAAATAGTCGTGAAAGCGTTCAGGTTCGCGCGCTTCTAAATACTGCTCTAGAACCTCGCGTTTTTTTGCCTCTAAACTATTCTTTGCGCCCGCAAACTCTAGCGCTAATTCACCCCAGCCGTTTAAGCAATGCGATAAGCGTGCACCGTAAAACGCATATGGGTCGTCATCTAAGGCATGTTCAAAAAAATACTCGTAAAACTTCAGCGCATTTACAAAGTCGCCAGCTTTGTGAGCCAGCTTTGCATCTTCCAATATTTGGATGATTTTAGGCTTGTCCATAATAATTCATCTGACCTTAGATCAAGCCTAATTCTAGCTTTGCTTCTTCTGACATATTGGCCATGGTCCAAGGAGGTTCAAAGGTCAGTTCGACCCGTGCGTCAGAAACGCCGACCACACTTTTAACCGCGTTCTCAACAAAGCCGGGGAATGTTTCGGCAACAGGGCAGCCTGGTGCCGTAAGTGTCATGCTAACGTCAACGAAAAAATTATCATCGACTTTGAAATCATAAATCAAACCAAGGTCGTAAATATTCACCGGAATCTCTGGGTCATAGACAGTACGAAGCGCGTCGATGATATCCGGCGCCAGCTGCTCTGGCGTACGCGGACCGGTATAAGAAATAGATTTAGTCTCGCTTTTCTCGGCAGGAACTATGTAGGGGGTAAGAGTATCGTTCATAACGTTAACCTTTAAATTTATCTTAACATTGATACGGCTTTGTTAATCGCCGCAACTAAGGCGTCAATATCAGCCTTATTATTGTAAAAAGCCAATGACGCACGAGTTGTCGCACTAACGCCGAAGAATTCCATCACGGGCATGGCGCAATGGTGGCCAACACGAATGGCAACGCCTTGTGAGTCTAGTAACGTACCTAGGTCAGATGCGTGCACACCGTCAATCTCAAATGAGATTATGCTGGCTTTTTCGGAGGCGGTGCCAATGATCCGTAAGCCTTCAATTTCTAACATCTTGCCGGTGGCGTATTCTAGCAGTTCATGTTCGTGTTCGGCTATCACGCTTAGGCCAATCTCGCTTACATAATCTAATCCAGCGGCCAAGCCAATGACGCCGGCAATATTCGGCGTGCCAGCTTCAAATTTGTAGGGCAATTCATTGAATTCGGTTCCGGAAAAGCTAACCACTTTAATCATGTCTCCACCACCTTGATAAGGCGGCATAGTATCGAGTAAGGCCCGTTTGCCATACAATACGCCAACGCCAGTCGGTGAAAATATTTTATGCCCAGAGAAGACGTAAAAATCGCAATCTAATGCTTGAACATCAACTTCTGTATGAGCCACTGCTTGTGCTCCGTCGACCAATACTTTAGCGCCAACAGCGTGTGCTGCATCGATCATTTTCTTTAATGGCGTAATGGTGCCGAGCGCATTCGAAAGTTGAGTGATGGCTAATAATTTTGTCCTGTCACTTAATAGCTTTTCAAACTCTTCATACAACAGCTCGCCTTTGTCATTAATCGGAATGACTTTAAGCTTGATGCCAATCTGTTGTTCAAGCATCTGCCAGGGTACTATGTTTGAGTGGTGTTCCATTGCCGAGATCAGAACCTCATCGCCGGCCTTGAATGAACTGCGCACAAAGCTATGCGCGACTAAATTAATAGCGCCGGTAGTGCCACTAGTGAAGATTATTTCAACCTCGCTCTCAGCGTTAATGAAATGCTGCACAGTTTTGCGAGCGCTTTCAAAACGATCAGTGGCGCGCTGACTCAAGGTATGAATGCCACGATGAACATTTGAGTTATCGTGCTCATAGAAATGTTTTATAACATCAATAACTTGACGTGGCTTCTGTGTCGACGCACCGTTATCTAAATACACTAGCGGGTGGCCAGATATCTTTTGATTAAGCACTGGAAAGTCAGCGCGAATGCGCTCGACATCAAAACCTTTCTGTTCGTTAATCGCTACAACTGTCATAACACGTACCTTTAAAAACCGTGATCATATAAAACCTTGGCCTTGATAAATTTAAGACCTTATAAAGTGGAGAGCTCTTAAACCAGCTCTTCCAAGCCGCTCAATAACTCACCCGCCAAAATTTGCGTTAGTTCTTGGCGAACGCTGTCGACATTAATACGCTGAATAACTTCATTAGCGAAAGCAAAAGTCAGTAAAGCATTGGCTGACTCAGCATTAATGCCACGAGATTTCAAATAAAATAGTGACACTGGGTCAAGCTGTCCAACGGTCGCGCCGTGTGAGCACTTAACATCGTCTGCGTAGATTTCGAGTTGCGGCTTGCAATCGGCCTCAGCGTCTTTCGATAACAATAAATTATTGTTCTGTTGGTCGGCATTGGTGAGTTGTGCATCTTTAGCAACGATAATGCGGCCACGGAAGACACTGCGTGAGTGGTCGTCTAATACTGTTTTGTAGTATTCGTCGCTGGTGCAGTTTGGTACCGCGTGATTGATCTCAGTATGGTTGTCGATATGTTGACGGCCTTGGCCAACCACTAAACCGTTCATTTCTATGTGTGCGCCCTGACCAAGCAAGTTGCTGTAAATGTCATTACGAGTGACCAAGCCACTGAGTGTGATGTTGTGGTTCTTAATCTGAGAGTTCTTAGATTGGTTAATGAACACACCGCCCATGTGAAACGCATCATCTGATTCTTGCTGAATTTTGTAGTGATCAATATGCGCATTATCACCGGCAATAATTTCAGTAATTACGTTATTTAGATACACTGTGCCGTGCGCGCCGATGTGGCGCTCGACTATCGTACACTGGGTGTTTGCTTGCGCAATAATAAGGTTACGAGTATGGCTAACGGCGTCGGCTGACTGAGACACAAAAACCACTTCTAGCACACCGTCTAATACTTGACCTGGCTTTAAATGAACCACGTAACCGTCGTGTGCATAAGCGGTATTAAGCGAGGTAAACCCATGAGCTTGTTTGGGTAGCGTTGAGCCAAAAGAGTCTTTAACCAGTTCAAGCGAGTCCTTTAACAATGTAACGCAATCGCTAAGCCCGGTTGAAGCAGTGAGGTCTAAATGACCATCAACAAACACCAAACGAGGGTTTTTGGTTTCGACAAGCTCAATGCTTAATGGCGTGGCGGCACTCAGCGCGTAGTCATTGCTCTTTAGCGCACGTAAATTAGTGTAGCGCCAATCTTCATCGCGCACTCCAGGTAAGCCAACTTTTTCAAACTGAGCAAGTGCGGACTGACGTTGCTGCTTTAGCCAAGCGACGTTTGCACCGGTTAATGCGACATCGGCATGTGCCGTTACCCAGCTTTGGTTTTCGTTTGCGGTAATCATTTAGCTTGCCTGCTGCACGGCGGCGACTGTGTCATCCATGTCTTCGATCCAGCTATAGCCTTTGGCTTCTAGTTCGAGCGCTAATGACTTATCACCGGATTTGACAATTTTTCCATTGGCTAAAACGTGCACATAGTCAGGAACAATATAATCAAGCAGGCGTTGGTAGTGAGTAACCAAAATCATTGCACGTTCCGGCGAACGCAAAGCGTTAACGCCATGCGAGACAATTTTCAGTGCGTCAATATCCAGCCCCGAATCAGTTTCGTCTAACAAGGCTAGTTTTGGCTCAAGCACTGCCATTTGTAGAATCTCGTTACGTTTTTTCTCGCCACCTGAGAAGCCCTCGTTAACCGCGCGCTTTAAAAATTCGTGCTTCATTTCAACAAGATCAGCCTTTTCTCGAATTAACTTCAAGAACTCACCCGCCTTGATTTCTTCTTGTCCGTGGTATTTACGTATAGAGTTCATCGCCGCTTTCAACATTGCCATGTTACTCACACCGGGAATTTCTACTGGGTATTGAAACGCTAAGAAAATGCCTTCACAAGCGCGTTCTTCGGGTTCCAATTGCAATAAATCTTCACCTAAATATTCGATGCTACCTTGCGTTACCGTATAGCCGTCACGGCCAGCGATTACATTCGATAGTGTGCTCTTACCTGAGCCATTAGGGCCCATGATGGCATGTACTTCACCTGGCTTAACTTCTAAGTTGATGCCATTTAGAATCGACTTTCCGCCAATACTTGCGTGTAGGTTTGTAACTTTTAACATATTTCTCTCAATCTTTACTTAGACACGCCACCGGCGCGTATATTTAATTTTTTGCCTTATACTCGTCAATTTTCTTTGCATCTTGTGCTGCATGAAAAAGGGCCAAATAATTAGCCGACGGCGCCTTCTAGCGACACCTCCAACAGCTTCTGTGCTTCTACTGCGAATTCCATTGGTAACTCTCGGAACACATCCTTACAGAAGCCGTTTACGATCATTGAAACAGCCGCCTCTTCGCCTAAGCCGCGCTGTTTTAGATAAAATAACTGGTCTTCTGAAATTTTCGAGGTCGTTGCCTCGTGCTCTAAATTGGCTGTTGGGTTTTGCACTTCAATATACGGAAATGTGTGCGCGCCGCATTGATCACCCATCAACAGTGAATCACATTGTGAGAAGTTACGTGCGTTATCAGCACCTTTAAGAATTTTAACCAAGCCGCGATAGGTGTTATGACCGTGACCAGCTGAGATGCCTTTAGAGATGATGGTGCTGGACGTATTTTTGCCCATGTGAATCATCTTCGTGCCGGTATCCGCTTGTTGCTTATTATGTGTAAGTGCAACTGAGTAGAACTCGCCGACTGAATTGTCGCCTTGCAATACGCAGCTTGGGTATTTCCAAGTAATGGCTGACCCAGTTTCTACTTGAGTCCAAGAGATTTTCGAATTGTCGCCTTTGCATAGACCGCGCTTGGTGACAAAGTTATAGATACCGCCTTTGCCATTTTCATCGCCCGGGTACCAGTTTTGTACCGTTGAGTACTTTATCTCAGCGTCTTTATGCGCAACCAGTTCAACTACGGCTGCGTGCAATTGGTTTTCATCACGCTGTGGTGCCGTACAACCCTCTAGGTAGCTCACATACGAGCCTTCTTCGGCAATAATCAAGGTGCGTTCGAATTGGCCAGTGTTCATTTCATTGATACGGAAATAAGTCGACAATTCCATCGGGCAACGAACGCCTTTCGGAATATAAACAAACGAACCGTCAGAGAATACCGCCGCATTTAAAGCCGCATAGTAATTATCTTGAGCTGGCACCACGCTACCTAAGTATTGTTTTATTAACTCAGGATGCTCTTGCAGGGCTTCTGAAATAGGCATAAAAATCACGCCCGCCTTTTCAAGTGTGCCACGGAAGGTGGTGCGCACCGAAACACTGTCGAACACCGCATCTACCGCTACGTTGTTCATCATTTTTTGCTCTTCCAAGGGAATGCCTAGCTTCGCGTAGGTCTCTAGTAACTTAGGATCAACTTGGTCTAAGCTATCGAGCTGAGGCATTACTTTTGGAGCCGAGAAATAGGCAATTTTTTGAAAATCAATTTTTGGATAATCAATTTGTGCCCAGGCTGGTTCTGGCATTTTTAGCCAGCGGCGAAATGCTTTAAGGCGATATTCAAGCATGAACTCTGGCTCGTTCTTCTTAGCCGAGATGCGACGGATTACGTCTTCATCTAGACCAGGCTCAAAGGTGTCTGATTCAATGTCGGTAACAAACCCCTCTTTATACTCGCGTTTTACAAGTTTTTTAAGGTCTTTGTTCTTTTCATTTAAAATTGGGGCTGACATGGCAACTTATCCTATCGTCCTGCTTATATGAATTGGGATGTCTCCGATCGACGTGACATCTTGTCGGGTGGCCATGGTTTGTACATGGCGAGAGCGAACTAAGTCACTCAGTTTTTTGTTGTCTAAGAATTCAAAAAATTCTTGGCTTAAATTAGTCCACAAACTGTGCGTCAAGCACGGATCAATTGGGTTACATGTGCTACCGCCACCACAAGCTAAATTTATATGTTCATCGGCCGCGACGAGTATGTCTGCTAGCGAAATTTCTTTTTCACTACGAGCCAACATGTAACCGCCTTTTGCACCACGAACAGACTTGATTAGGCCGGCATTACGCAAGCTCCTAAATAATTGTTCTAGATACGAGAGCGAGATACTTTGGCGAGCAGCGATGCCTGCCAAGGTAATGCAATCTAGCTTGGCATGCAGTGCCAAGTCCATCATCGCGGTGACTGCGTATCGACCTCTTGTGGTTAACTTCATACTGGCACTATACCCTCGAAGTGTGAAACCTGAGTAAATTACTAGGGAATAGAAGTATAAAGACCTAAAAGTACGCAATCAACCCCATTTCTGATGATTTTCGAACTCAAGGTTTACTCAGTACCTGTATAAAATAGAAGGCGTTGAATTTGCATAGAACCTCTAGAGATTTGATCGTTCTCCGAGGTGCATTCTCAATGTTTGCAGAGTTTGCTTTAGAGCGTTAACAAGCGGCTTGAAGTACCTAAAGTGTTAGCTTCCTTAAGAGCTGGAGCTCGGAATATCAATGTTCTGACCTACAAAAATTTAATCAGGGTCTTCGATAACATCACGGGTTGCTTAAAAAATTTCTGGATATTTGCAGCCGTTACCTAAGAGTTTTGCCGCAATTCCGCAAACGGTATAGCCACTTTCAACGGTGTAATATTGGCTATCTGTTGATGCCTCAAATGCGCTGCCTTTAGCTTCTTAAGTGACCGTCTCAGTAGCGGTCTTTGGTAGCTAACCATGTGCGACTACGGCCGCAACGCCTTTCATATTACCGGCCATTAAGTTGGCTTTTTTCGTAGCTTCATCAGACTCACACCTACCTCGCAATACAGAGGTATTATGCTCATTGTAAATTACCTCTAGGTCGCTAACGCTGGGTTGTTCGCCTCTATGCTTTGCTTAATGTTCTCTGCTGCGTCGGCGTCATCAATGCCGAAAACTTTTTTACCTATATCGGCGGCAAAATCAAAAAGTCCCATTGTTTCTCTTACCTTTAAAAAGGCTGTTTTTGTTAGTATTGCAGCACACACTGTGTTTATCCGACATGTTGGTTTATTAGTTTGGCAAGCAACGAAGTGTTAACTATTAGCTTGTGCTGAATTTCGTGCAAACGTTTATTGTCGTAACGTACGCAACGTGGCAAGCTCTTTAACCCCAATAAATGAACGATATCATCAGATCGCGCGACGTTAATAATGACTCAATCAAGATTTCAAGAAGCTCAAAAATATATTCCAGGCGGCGTTAACTCGCCGGTTCGCGCGTTTAAAAGTGTTGGTGGCGAACCAATTTTTATGCAACGTGCCAAAGGCGCTTACATGTGGGATGCCGACGGTAAACAGTACATAGACTATATCGGCTCTTGGGGACCGATGATTCTCGGTCATGCTAACGATGAGGTGATAAAAGCGGTTCAAGATGCCGCCGAGAATAGCCTTAGCTTTGGCGCGCCAACCGAGTCTGAGACGGTTCTGGCCAGAAAAATTTGTGAGTTGATACCGAGCATCGATAAAGTTCGAATGGTTAGCTCAGGTACCGAAGCTACGATGAGCGCTTTGCGCTTAGCTCGAGGTTACACTGGCCGCGACAAAATCGTCAAATTTGAGGGTTGTTACCATGGTCACTCAGACAGCTTATTGGTAAAAGCGGGTTCCGGAGCGCTGACTTTTGGGGTGCCGACCTCACCGGGCGTTCCAGCGGCCTTAGCGGAGCTAACACTAACGCTACAATTTAATAATTTGCAGCAAGTCGAAGAGCTGTTTGCTGAGATGGGTGAAGAGGTTGCGGCTATTATCGTCGAGCCAGTAGCCGGTAATATGAACTTGATCACACCTAAGCCTGGGTTTTTGGAAGGCTTACGCAAGGTTTGTGATCAATATGGAGCGGTGTTAATCTTTGACGAAGTGATGACCGGTTTCCGTGTCGGTTTACAAGGCGCTCAAGGTGTCTACGGAATTACCCCTGATCTCACCTGTTTTGGTAAGGTAATTGGTGGCGGTATGCCCGTTGGTGCCTTTGGCGGTAAGGCCGAGATCATGAATCATATCTCGCCAGATGGACCGGTTTATCAAGCAGGCACCTTGTCGGGTAATCCTGTGGCTATGGCGGCGGGTATAAAAACCTTAGAGCTAATCTCGGCACCCAATTTTTATGAGAACCTGACTATCAAAGTCAAAAGCTTATTACTGGGATTAAAAAATGCCGCTCAAAGTAATGATATTCCGCTGGCGACAAACGGCGTCGGCGGTATGTTTGGTTTCTTTTTTACCGATGCGGAGCGGGTAAACACCTTTGAAGACTCAATGGCATGCGATGGCGAGCGGTTTAATGCCTTTTTTCACGGGATGTTGGAGCGAGGTGTCTACCTAGCACCATCGTCTTTCGAAGCGGGCTTTATTTCGATCACGCACAGTGAAAATGATATTGCAGACACCATTGAACGCGCCTGTGAAGTGATGAAAACATTGAAATAAGGGGCGAAGCGGTCATCGGCTTTGTTTAAGCCGATGAATTATCCAGGCGTTCGTTTGATAATCTCGATATTTGCCGGATAACGAAATAGCGTACCGTTTAATGTTGAATACACCGCACTCAGTGTGGCCAGTAAATGGAATAGTAAGATCAGCGGCACTACAAAGGCACCGATTATGATGTAAGCCATGAGTAGGCACATCAATAAGTAAAGGTAGATGCTGATTTGAAAGCAAATCGCCTCCCGTCCTTGGTAATCTAGATACTCAGATTGACCACGAGTTTTTAGCCATAAATAGTAACAGCCCAAAAAATTCATTAGCGGCACGCCGGTAAATATCAATAGACCAGTTGCGTGCAATTTGGCCGCCGTTTGCGTGTCGTTTGTTTGTGATGCATCGTTAAGGTAGGTATTAATCATCGGCTGTTTGCGCACCATCATTAACATCGCCGTTAGGCCGCACATTAGCCCGCCGATAATAAAACTTACCGACCAGATATAAGACCCGCTTAGCTTGTCATCAAGGCCTAAGATCATCCGAACAATGGGCGCCATGCCCCAGCCCATGGAGCTCAGTGCTACTAAAATAAATACCCAGCTTTGTAAGCGATTAACCATAGTGTAATGTCTTGTGAGTCATAGGAAATTCAACGTTTGAGCCGAGCATTAAAGCATACAAGCGCTTACTAACGCCGACTAAATATTCACGTCGAAAGGTGTCTTAACGGATTTACTTAGTCGCGCTTCTCAAGTTTTTCTTGAGTTTGTTTGGCAAACTTTAAGCTGCCATCACCAGACAGTAATACCGCAATGTAGCGAGTCCTTTCAAAGTGAGCGAATATAATCAGTAAAATTACGGTTATCGGAACACTTAAGAAAGCACCGGCAATTCCCCAGATACTGCCCCATAACGTTAAACTCAACATCACTACAAAAGGGCTAACATTGAGGGTATTGCCCATCAACTTTGGCTCTAGCATATTGCCAACCACTAATTGAATTGAGCCGACCGCGATTAGAACAATCATAAAGGGTAAAAACGTATCGAACTGAATCAAGGCTAACATCGCCGGAAAAAGCGTTGCAATAATTGACCCTATGGTCGGAATGAAATTCAACATAAAAATGGTGAAAGCCCAAAAAATGGCAAAGTCGACGCCGACAGCCCGCAGCACAAAGTAACTGACAACCCCGGTCAGTGCGCTGGTGAGAGTCTTAATCCAAAGGTAGGTCTGAATGTCTTCTTGTACATGAGACAAAATACTCATCACGGAGTCGCGTCTGCCTTGATTAGGAAACATTTCCTTGATCTTGTTCTTGAAGGTGCCTTGCTCGGCTAGCATAAAGGCGACGTAAATAAGTACCAGCGATATCTTGCCGACCATTGCGACGATAGTATCGGTAAGCCCAGTGATAACTGGCGCTGGTTTAATGCCACTAATAAGGTCCGCCATATTCGGCATTCTCTCGAGAATCACGGGCGGTAACATAGCGCTTACTTTAAGCGATAGGCCAGCGAAATTTTCTTTATACTTTGGTATCGCCGCCTTCACTTCAAGCACATTGCTTTGAACCATGTCGATCGCTAATGATAGAAACAAGCCGATCGTGATAATCGACAGCAGCATGCTCAGCCAGTTTGGCTCCTCAGTCCAAGGTATGATCTTGGTGAAACTGCGGCTCATGGCGTTAATTACGTACCACAGCATCAAGGCGACTGCCAGCGGCACCAAAAACTCTTGGCCGACCACCATTACGTAAAATACCGCAACGGTACTCAATATTACTAATGATGTTGATATTGTTCGGTTATTTATGTCCATCACACTCTCGCGGCGAATTGTTCTTATTAGCGACCTCAGCATAACGGCTGTGCAACAGATAACGTGCTAATATTTTAAAGATTAATTAAAAAAAGAGTGTAATAGCGAGCTATTGCAGGATGCGTTTGGCCAAAGATTGGAAACTATTAGTCATTTTATGCAGTCCTGCGCCTATTTTAAAATTTCTATCTAAACAGAGTAAGGGCGAAAAGGCTCTCGGCAAAGATCGTCGGCTATTGATAGTTTATTTGCCTAGCGACTAAGGCAAACCCTGCTTCACAATCATGCGAGTAGATTGAATCGTTGCTATGATCTAAGGATGATTTCGTAAGCACAAAACTTTTTTCTAATTATTGCTTGTCTGTTGGTATTGTTTGGCATGTTTAGGCTTATCTTAGTCAACTACCCAAAGCCAAGTAGCGTTAGCTTAGTCAGCTGGATGTTCAGCTGGTAGCGGGCTTGTCTAAAGGTTCGCATAGCCTGTAGCGTTTGCGGCTAGATCAAAATGCTTTGGGCACTTTAGCGGTATATCTCGGTATATTTATTATATGGCTTGCCTTATAAGTTATGCTTCGGACTGTGTTAATTTCTTAAGAGTAGACCGTGGATTTAAAAAAACTTATTCGAAATATTCCCGACTTCCCGAAAAGCGGCATTCAATTCAAAGATATCGAGTCTATTGTTGAGAACCCAGAAGCGTTTAGCTATGTCACTGATCAGTTTGCCACGGCTCTTGAGTCGCATAAAGTTGATAAAATTATGGCTCTAGATGCGCGTGGTTTTCTATTCGGAGCAGCACTGGCTTATAAACAAAAATTACCGTTAGTGATGGCTCGCAAGAAAGGTAAGCTGGCGGGTCAATGTGTGTCCGAGAGTTATGCTTTAGAATATGGTGATGCCGAAGTTGAGTTACAGAAAACCGCTGTTTCGGTGGGCGATAGAGTGCTTATTATTGATGACCTTCTGGCTACCGGTGGTACGGCAAAAGCGGCGGCTGGTTTAGTTGAAAAAGTGGGCGGAGTGGTTGCTCTTTTTGCCTTTGTTATTGAACTTGATGACCTGCAGGGGCGAAGTCAATTAGGTGATGCCGATGTGTTGTCTTTGGTACGTTTTTAGCCAGCTACTTAGTCTTTTTTAAAGTGCCGACGAAGCGCCAAATATAGCTAAGTAAATGAGCCTTAGTGCTAACACGCTGAGGATCATGTTAAGCCAGCTTTGAAAGCGCTTTTCATCGGTTTTGATAAGCAATTTTCTACCAATAATGGTGCCGATAATACCACTGCATACCATCAGCAGTATAAGTAAAAAATAAGGGCTAAAAGCGAAGCCCAATAGGCCAAAAATTAAAACCTTGAGGGTGTGCTGTAGCGCTAAGCAAGCCGCGCTAGTGGCCACCAAGTTCAAACGATTAAGTTTAAAAATGCGAATTGTAGCCACTACTAATGGGCCGGTGGCGCCAATGAACATGGTTAGAAAGGTCGAGACTACGCCGCCAATGATTAAGCTTTTAGGGCTTCCTAGGCGACTAGATGAATTTGAGTGCAAAACGTTCGGCCCCCAAACAGTTAATAATATAAAGCCGCCTAAGCTCGCCTTAAGCAGGTTTGTTGGTAAGTTTACGACCAGCTGACCGCCGGCTAGGGCCCCCAATATACTGCCCAATGCAAACCAAGCAAAGAAGCGCCATCGTATGTCCCGGAACATTATAAGCATTCGCCCAGTATTCGAGCCCAGTTGAACAGCAGCATGAACTGGGATGATTGCCTTTACCGGTATTGCCTGAGCGATTACGGCTAACAACAGCACACCTCCGCCAATGCCAAATGAGGCGGTTAGCATAGAGGTAAATCCGCTTAGTACAACCAGCCCCCAAAACGAGGCCCAACTGAGGCTGTCTGGCAATAATAATAGGTCTTGCATGAGTTCCAGTTTAAAGGCGCTTGCGCGTTAAGGTAAAGGTATCTCGACAAACAGTGTGGTTAATCTTATAAGGTAGGGCGTTGCTTAAAGGAACGGTGGTAACATTGGTTTTAACCAGTTGAAAAGATAATCATGTTTAAGTTTTTCGAAAACGCAGTACCGCCTTTCTCTGATCATAAGGCCGAGCAACCGCCCAGCAGCATGCTGAAATTCGTATGGTTTTACACCAAGCCGTTTCGTTTCCTGCTGCTGTGTTTATTTGTCACGTCGGCGGTAATCTCAGGCATTGAGGTTTACATGTTTAATGCTATTGGCAACATGATTGACTGGATGCAGGTGAGTGACCGCGCTACATTTTTTGATGTCTATGGGCCGCAACTAATGGCTGTGGCAATCCTTATCATAGTGGTTTGGCCATTAGTAAGCCTACTAGACTCAGCGTTAGAGCATCAGGGTCTATTAGGCAACTTTGCAATGCAGATTCGTTGGCGTGCACATCGTTACCTACTCGGTCAGTCGGCCAGTTTTTACGCCAATGACTTCGCTGGACGTATCGCCACTAAGGTTATGCAAACCGCGCTCAGTGTGCGCGACTCTATTGTCAGTATTAACGGCCTGGTTGTCTACGTGGTGGTCTATTTCAGTAGCGCGCTGGTGATTTTTATCAGCAGCGATGTTCGTCTTGCATTACCACTGCTCTGCTGGCTGGCCGCTTACGTGTTAGTCATGCGCTTCTTCTTGCCTAAGTTAAAAGCGGTCTCTGCCAAACAAGCTGATGCCCGATCATCGATGACTGGTCGAGTGGTAGATGCCTACAGCAATATTCAAACGGTGAAAATGTTTTCGTCCAGCGATGCTGAAGAGCAATACGCTAAAGACAGTATGCAAGAGATGCTGCAAAGCGTGTATCAACAAATGCGCTTGGTGACAAAACTGAACACAACCTTGATTACATTAAACGCTTTACTGATCTGCTCGACCATGGGTTTTGGCGTGTGGTTATGGACACAGTCCATCGTTAGTACCGGCGCGATTGCCGTTGCTGGAGCGTTAACCTTACGCCTACAAGCCATGAGTCAATGGTTTATCTGGGAATTAGCACGACTGTTTGAAGCTATAGGCACCACACAAGATGGGATGAATACGCTGGCTCAGGCTAGGTCCGTAGACGATCAACCTGATGCAGAAAATTTAAGCGTGAGCAAAGGGAAAATTGAATTTGACAAAATTGATTTCCATTACGGCAAAACCAGTGGTGTGATTAGTGATTTCTCCTTAGCCATTAGTGCTGGCGAGCGAATTGGTTTAGTCGGACAGTCTGGAGCGGGTAAATCAACGCTGGTTAATTTGTTATTACGACTTTATGACCTGGAGCGCGGACAGATCAAAATTGATGATCAGAATATTGCCGCCGTCACTCAAGAAAGCCTGCGTCATCATATTGCCATGGTTACGCAAGATACGTCTCTTTTACATCGAACCATCAGGGAGAATGTCGCTTACGGTCGGCCTAGCGCGAGTGAAGAGGAATTGCTACAGGCAATCAAGCTAGCAAAAGCCGACGAGTTCGTCGACAGTTTAGAAGATAACGAAGGCAATAAGGGTTTGGATGCCAAAGTAGGTGAGCGCGGGGTTAAGTTATCCGGTGGGCAGCGCCAACGAATTGCTATCGCCAGAGTGATTTTGAAAGACGCGCCGATATTGGTTTTAGATGAAGCTACCTCGGCACTAGATTCCGAGGTCGAGGCGGCAATACAAGAGCAACTCGAGCAGTTGATGCAAGGCAAGACCGTCATCGCCATTGCTCATAGGCTTTCGACTATCGCTAAAATGGACCGGCTAATAGTGTTACAAAACGGGTGTATTGTTGAACAAGGCACGCATACCGAATTGGTAAGGCTTGGTGGCGTTTATGCACGTCTTTGGTCGCGCCAGTCTGGTGGTTTTCTAGGCTCTGATGATTAAACGGCAGTACCATCAATTTTTTCTGAAGACAATAGACTCAAGCAATGTGTAAATAATATTGTCGTTTGCTGTAACTACTGCTACGTTTTCTGCTTTACCAACTTGAGGCCTCTACCTATGATTAATTGCAATTTAAAAAACCTACTTGAATCAAAAAAACGAACATCAGAAGATTTAAACGAAGATACACATATCACTAAGGCCACTATTCGAAGGCTCTTGGATGGTTCTGCGCACGCAATTGACTTTGGTGTGTTAGAGGCAATTTGTGACTACCTAGATTGCACCGTAGGTGATCTACTTGAGCATTCAAAGCCCTAACTAATGTTATGTATTTGTTAGACTCGAACCTAGAATTTGTTGTTGATGACCTCGCCGGCAATGTGATCGTATTTTTTCATATACATGCGTCTAATCCACTCGATGTGCCGCTGCTGAACCTTAATGGAGCAAGCAAGTGATAGAGAACAACCGGAGTAAGTTGATGGAGCATAAAAAGCAGACACCATTCGTGTATCAATTTGTATTAAACGGTGATCAAACTCATGATCCGGTGGCTAACTCAGAGATAGATAATATCGAGCAAGGCCAGACTGTCTGGCAGCACCTTGATCTTACTCAAACCGAGGCTGAAGATTGGATCATTAACCATTCTGAGCTAGACATCGGGGTTATCAGTGCACTCTGTGCCGAAGAAACTCGGCCGCGCTCTTTCAAGGCTAAGGGTGGAGTTTTGATTGTGCTAAGAGGGGTTAACATGAATCCAGGGCACGACCCGGAAGACATGGTAGCGATTCGAATTTGGCTCGAGAAAGATCGAATCGTTTCGGTTCGTAGACGTCCGATGATGTCGGTAGAAGATATTGTGTCTGACCTTGATAAAGGTCAAGGGCCTCGCTCTTCTGGCGAATTTTTGACAGAGTTAGTTGATAAACTGGCTAATCGTATTGGTGACTTTGTCAATCGAATTGATCAAGAACTGAGTGAAACTGAAGATACGCTCGAAGAGATAGAGCCGGCTAAATTGCGCGCAACTTTAGGTTCACTGCGTCGTCAAATCGCCGTCGTAAGACGTTATTTAGCACCGCAAAGAGACGCGCTCGACCGATTAAATCATATTGAGACGAGTATTTTTAACGATCGAGATCGACAGCGTTTACGAGATGAATCGGATCGTGTTTCACGTTATCTTGAAGATCTTGATTTGGGCCGTGAACGCGCGGTTGTATTGCAAGAGGCCTTTCTAGCGCAAATTGCGCAACAGCAAAATAGTCGTATGTACGTTATATCGATTCTATCGGCGATCTTCTTGCCGCTTGGTTTTTTAACCGGTCTTTTGGGAATCAATATCGGCGGTATGCCGGGTGCTGGTAGCCCTGATGCGTTTTGGGTGTTTTTGCTAATGCTAGTGGTGCTGGTAGCATTTCAGTTCTGGTTATTACGAAAATTAAAATGGTTTTAATCGATCCGAAAAATTCGTTCGATAGCCTTGCTGCGGCTATTACTGAACTGCCCCGTTAATCTTGTCTAGACGGCTAAAGCGGCTTTCGATTTAGTTTAGTGGTGAAACCAATGTTTCTCGCTTCATTGAAATCAGCCACTGACAAAACCGCATTAAGTGGGATATTGATTCCCCATTGCTGATTGGCTTGGTAGTCGGCCGCCTTCAAGTATACAAACACACCGTTTTGTTCCCACTCGCTGCACAAAATATACTCAAGTCCTGAGCTTTCTAAAATATAGCTCTTAAGTAGCGTTCTAAGGTTTTCATCTATTGGCTTTCTAAGAAAGACCATGTATTTGGCTTTGTCCATCGTCTGTTTTCCTAGGCTTAATGCTAGTCGCCTTTGTGAACCGTGAGTTGTGGGAACGGTATTGACCAGTCATTGGCATTACAGGCTGCTACGCAGGCTTGTTGAATGGTTCGTAAGATACGATAATAATGTTTCGAAGCGCTTGAGCCCAGTAACGCAATAACAATATAGTCTAACGACGACTCTCCCGCCTTCTCAAACTCGACACGGACGTTAATTTTGGTGGTATCGAGGCGGGCTTGTTCTAAGTATTCTTGTACAAATCTCTGCAGTGTCTCTGGCACCACATCTAAGGCGATATTCTGTAAGCCATAGTCGACGCCAAAGGAGCTGGTAATCCGAATCTGTTTTGACTGAGTTAAGTTGACTAAGCCCGCGGCAAAATAATCATGTGTCGGAATTATCTTATTGGTGCCTTGGGCACTTTGTAACTCGACGATCACGGGAGTTTGCCTGATTACTTCATATAAGCGATCATCTTCAGCAAATACCCAGTCACCTATCGAGCTTGGAAACCATTTCGCAGCATTTATTGGCCTTGAAACCATACCCTTGAGCTCTGCCAGCGGTAACCTTAAGGTACCCTGAATTTCAGGATTGACGAACTTCGAAAAAAGGTTGATCGAGGCAACACGCCAAGGAACCCCGTCGATCACGACCATCTCATGTTCGCGAACGGCTCCAATATTGAGTAGCAGCCGGCTTTCAGCGATAAATTGAGGCAAAAGGTTCTTTAATCCCAAGGCGCTGGCAAATAACAACGCTAGGCTAATTACCAGAAGTAGAACATCACCGCGCACGAAGAACACCGTTAATATGGCTATAACAATCAAGATCACGGTGAGCAGTCTTTGCGCGTAGGCAATAACCCGATAGGTGGTTCTATTCACCCGTTTAGCCGATTTTTTACCTTGTCGGTCAAATACTTTACGTAGGCCCGCCAACACCAGCCAAATGCTAAACGACGCCATTATGGCGATCAGCAATGTTAGGCCGCGATCTTGGAAGAAGCGCTGTAGCGAGGCCTGCAAGTTACTGAACCAGTTGCCATTACCGCCATTAAGACTGGTCAGTTGATATAGTGCTAGTTGCTCTTGTCGCTCAGCGTCTTCCTTAGTCCTTAGCCAACGGTTTTTGACTTCGTTAAGTAACTTTTTTTTAGTTTTCGACGGCCCTTGCTCTAGTAACATGTCGATTGATTCTAGCGCTTGCTGGGCCTTGTCTGCGGTGTCTTTTTGAGTCGATATAATCTGTCTAAGATTTTCTTTTCTTCGCGGTTGTTCGGTTAGGCCGCGTAAATTCTCCAGCAGCGGCTTGACCACAAGCGTCAGTTCTTCTTGCCATGTTTTGGGTTGGCTATCAATGCCTAAAACATCCAGATTGATGCTGCCGATAGCCACTTGTTCAAAGCTTTTATCCAGTGTTTCGAATTGTTGTTCGATTACCGCTATTTCGAGCTCAAGCTCAGGGTTTATAACAGACTTTCTAATTTTCGCCTTTAGAGATTTTAGTGTCTTGGCTTTTTCAGATATCGCCGAACCAAGTTCTTCAAGTTCTTGAGCCTTTCGCTCCTGCTCTGAGACCGCTACTTCAACTTCCACAAGTTTTTGTTCGACTGGCTCTAAAACTGTCTCGCTTACCGACGCATCACTCTCTTGTGCGTGGCTACTGCTAATAGCAATTGACAATAATAAGACTAGACTCAGCGTGCAGAGAAGTTGCGTTGCTAGTTGGCGCGTAAACATGAATGAGTCACAGTGTACCTAAGTAGGCTTAATTGTATTTTACTTGTTGGCGGTAGGATTTTTATTATAGTTTTTATTCAGCCGCGGATATTGTGCAGCAATAAAAAACCGTTTCATCCGAACCGATGAAACGGTGTTCAAAGGGTCTCAGTGGTGTCGATTAATCGTTGTATAGGTTGTAATACTCATCCAGCCGCTCCGCTAGTTGCCGATCTTCTTTAATTTCTTCAATCCGCCTTCTGGCATAGCGCGCGCGTTTTGTTTTTTGGCGCGTCTTCTTTGGTTGAAACTGTGCAAAAAAAGCGTCATCGTCTAGTTCGTTATCTGCGAATAAGGCATTAGCCATTTCGCCATCAAAATCTTCGTCGTTTTGTCTTTCTCTGTGTTTACCCATCTTCGTTACTCTCGTATTAGTAGAAAATTAAACAATTTTTGTCGAACTTGCAGAGAGATTATTGAGTGCTTTGATAAACCTGTAAAACGAAAATTTTTGGTCAACTCGATCGATTTTCCTGATTATCAATCGAGTGCGAGCACTGAACAACGTTATTAGCAGCGCTAATGCAACTAGTATAAAAGTTCAGTGAGTTCTTGAATTAACGCCACTTTTTCACTTTCTAGGTGATAAATCGCATACGCCTTGCGCTTAAAAATCGGTGTATTAGGCACGTAAAACAACTCGCCCTTATTAATTGAGTCTTGTACTGCTGGCTCGGCTAAGTAGGCAAAGCCTTTTGCCCGTTTAATATGTTCATGGGCAATGCGGCCTAGGCCGGTGGTCATTTTGCTACTTTTAACCTCCGGGTATTCAGCGGCGAATTGCACTGCGTAATTAAGTCCCCAATCAACATGCATGAAGTCATCAGCCCAATTATTGGGTAATTGGTCGACCGGCTGACTGCTAACCATTCTAAGTTGTATCGTCTTGATTTGTTGTGAGCCGACGTTAACACCTTGCGGGGCGTCGTATAAAAATGCCACATCGATGGTTCCGTCCATCACCCGAGAGAACAAAGTTTCAGCACCAAAAATATCGGCTGATATTGCTAGTTTTGGGTGTAATACAGATATGTCATACAACCAATTCTGTAGGGTGATGTCCCACAACCCAGAAAGACCGCCAAATACGAGTGTCTGGCGTACGCCTTTGGGAACCGCGATTTCCTGTTTTGCGCGGGTCCACAAGGTCATCATACTTTTAGCGTGCGTTATTAAGGCGTCGCCACTCGGAGACAAACGTATGTTGCCACGTTCCCGCACAAAGAGGTCTACACCAAGCTGGTCTTCCAACGTTTTGATGCGCGCACTTACCGTTGACTGAGAGACAAAGAGAGTCTCGGCTGCATTACCAAAATGTCGAGTCTTTGCGACCTCTAAGAAGGTCTTAAGAGCGTTGATGTCCATAGCGTATGCCTGCCTGTTGAAGAGTTATCGGCAATCGATAAATATAATCGACTTGCGCAAAATTATTCCTTTTACATACTAACAAATTAAGAAAACAATGTATCGATCATCAGTAGAGCAGTCCTTAGGCGCTGACCTGTAATAAAGTCAGTGTCTATTTACTGTTGATCACTGCAACATATGCTCTAGAGAGCACCAGAAGCCACATGATTAAAGCCTTAATAGAAGAAAATTGTTACCTTATTCATCATGATGAAACCATCGACGCTGCCGCCGTTATTCGGCTTGCTACAGAGGCTGAGCGTTTGACATGCGAAAAATCGATACCCTCGGTAAACGGCTTAGATGATATCGAAGCATTCTTGATCCCAGCTTACTATCAAACTGACGATTAGACCCAGAACGGCCCGCCTATTTCCGCTTCTTAGTTTCGATAACAGGCTCAACATACTTGCTGAAACGACCAATAATAAAACCAATATACAGGGCACTAAATATCAACACTGCTCTGCGTGTATGAATTTCAAGCGAGAACAATACTACCTCTACTTCTGTCGCGTTTTGGATCGAAAATATAATCACAAAGGCCAGTAGCAATACTGCGATTACGATTTTTGTTTTCATGCTGTTACCTACTTCTTCTGATGTAATTAATGATAATAACTGGCACTAGCATAACAAAAATAGTCCGCTTTACTATTCCTTAGCGATGAATTTTTATGCCAGCATCCGTTAATTATTTTTTAAAAAAATAATCAACGCGTTTCTATCTTTGCAGCGACGAGGTATCGTTTAAAAGGCCTTAGAAGTTCACACTAAAAATAGCGACGCCAGCCCTAAGAAGCTCATAAAGCCAACGATGTCGGTAACCGTTGTCAGTACCACCGAGCCAGACAACGCTGGGTCGAGTTTTAATCGCTCAAGCATCAATGGAATCAACATGCCGGCAAAAGCGGAGGCGATTAAATTAACTAGAATAGCCGCAGCGATCACCAAGCCAAGCGTCAGATTGCCGAACCATGCATAGGCCACCAGCCCAACTACCGTAGCCCAAAGAATGCCGTTTAATACACCAACGCCGAGTTCTTTGATCAATAGCGTACGCGTGTTGCTGTCATTTAGTTTGTCTAAGGCTAGACCTCGAATCACAATGGTCAGCGTTTGGCTACCAGCGATACCGCCCATGCTAGCAACAATCGGCATTAGTACCGCGAGTGCTACCAATTGCTGCACCGTGGCTTCGAATATACCGATCACGTACGACGCTAAAAATGCCGTGAGTAAGTTAATGCCTAACCACAATGCTCGCCGTTTAGCAGAGACGCCAATCGGTGCAAACAAGTCGTCTTCTTCATCGAGGCCGGCCATACTCATTAATTGGTGGTCAGCTTCGTCTTGCATCGTTGCAACCGCATCCTCAGAAGTAATGCGACCAAGTAAAAAGCCATCTAGCGATACCACCGCGGCGGAAATAAAGTGTTTCTTACGAAACTCTGTTGCCATTACCGAGATTTCGGTCTCGGGATCAAAGGTACTGTCGTTTTCAATTCTAGTAAGCTCGGCAAGTAAATGTGTTTCATCTGCTTCAAGAATCGTCGAAAGTGACACTGCGCCCTGATAGCTAGCATCGCGGGAGACCAAAAATATTTTATCGGTGTGCTTTGGTAAGCCGTTTGCTTTGAGTCGCTTCATTACCTTAGCGACCGTAGCTATATCTAAAAAGCGCAAGTCGTCGTGGCGTAACCAGCGACCGATTTGGCCCTCATCAAAACTCAGAGATTCCTGAACGTATTCGCGTGCCTCATCGGACAGGTTGTCGACAATGTCTTGCGCCACATCATCGTTCACCGTCTCGAGAACATGAGCCACGTCGCTGGCGGCCATGTTTTCGGTCATGCTCTGTAATTCTACAACCGACGCTGTCTCAATTAATCCCTCTTTGATTTCGTCATGTAGGAATGCCATCGACGCACTTCTTTCTTCAGCAGACAGGCCGCTCCATAAATCAGCGCGCTCAGTCAGTGGCAAACTCTCAAGTACATGAGCGAGTTCCCCTGGGGATATAGTGAGGCTTTCTTTTAAGATATCGTTGCTTGTCATAATGCTGTCGTAGGGTTGGCTAAATTTTCTGCGGCTTTAAAAACTGTCTCGAGTTTAACGTGCGCGCGGCATTTTATGACGCGAGAGCTTGTTCGGCAAATTGAATAGTCAATCGAATAAAGCAGATATTTCGATTGTCGTTTACTCGGTTTATAGGCGATTATCTTAGCGTGTTCTGCTTGTCAGTGCTTACACTTGCTTCAACCGAGCCTTAGTTTCGAATATAATCCCGCGCTTAACGGCCCCATGCAAACCCTAAGCGCTGCCCAAATTCAAACTTCTCGAGAGATACAACTCAACGTCGATTATGGAAAACTTACTCACTGATTCTCAAAAATACGCAGACCTGCTTGTCGAATACGGTATTAATTACGGGATGAAAGTTCTGGCGGCGCTAGCGGTCTTTTTGATAGGTAAACGAATAGCTCGTTTTATCACCAATATGGTGGTCAAGGCGATGACGCGTAATCAAATTGATCATGAGCTGATTGGTTTTATCGAGAGCATGCTTTACTGGGGCTTATTTGCCATGGTATGCATTGCCGCGTTGACACAGTTGGGGATTCAAACGGCCTCCTTTATTGCTGTATTGGGTGCAGCTGGATTGGCTGTTGGCCTGGCTTTACAGGGCTCATTATCAAATTTTGCCGCCGGAATTTTGATTATTATCCTAAGACCCTTTAAGGTTAATGACTTCGTCGAAATCGCTGGTGAGTCTGGCGTTGTAAAAGAGATTAAAATTTTCACTACCGAACTACGTACTGGCGATAACAAGTGCGTGATCATTCCTAATGCCCGCGTGCTCGCCAGTAATATCGTTAATCATACAAGCACTGGCACGCGTCGTATTGATATGGTGTTTGGTATCGGCTACCAGGATGACATAGATAAAGCCAGAGAAGCAATCAAGGCGGTATTAGCCGAAGAACCTCGGATTCTTGCTGAACCGGAGCCAGTAATCGGAGTTTCGGCGCTAGCTGATAACAGTGTTAATTTTGTAGTACGCCCCTGGGTCAATACTGAGGACTATTGGAGCGTTAATCGTTCGCTGCTAGAGCAAGTTAAAAAGCGTTTTGATAAAGACAATATTTCAATACCGTTTCCTCAGCGAACCATCCATATGGTGGCTCAACAAGCCGCTGAGCCAAGCAAGCAAACTTAGTTTTAAATGATGCTAGGCTAGCCGGTATACAATTTTAAATATAAGAGTTCACTAAAAAATGGAAAAATCATCTGTCGTATTGATTACCTTGGTGATCTATAAAGCAATACTAATTTGCATTGGTATCTGGGCTTCAAAGAGAACCAGCGATAGTGATGATTTCTTCTTAGGTGGGCGAGGTTTAGGCCCTGTTGTTGCGGCATTGAGTTACTCATCTAGCGCCGCCTCTGCTTGGGTTTTATTAGGCCTTACTGGAATAGCCTACGTCTACGGTATGTCTACTATCTGGGTTGCTTTAGGGTCAATCACATCGATGTTCGTGGTGTGGTTTTGGATTGCGCCGCGGCTAATGAAATTCAGTCGGAAACATGAGCATATTACGCTAACCGAAGTTGTCGCTCACCAAACCAGCGGTTGGCAACGCAGGCTGGTTGTGTGGCTATCGACGTTTATCATCGTCGCCTCGTTTGTTATGTATGTCGCTGCGCAGTTTCAAGGTGCGGGTAATACCTTCGCCTCGAGTTTTGATATTTCCATGCCCAGTAGTATTGCACTAGGCGCCTTTATCATCATGCTATATACCTTACTCGGTGGCTTTTGGGCGGTCAGTGTTACTGACGCTTTACAAGGAACGTTGATGGTGATTGCCGCATTGGTGATGCCGATTGCGGCCTATCTAGCGGTTGGCGGATTGCCTGGTTTATTAGATGGTTTAGCCGCTAAAAGCACGCAAGCGCAGCTGAGCTTAACCGCCGGCAATGCTGGCTTGTTTGCTTTAGGAATCATTTTCGGCGGTTTGGCTATTGGCTTTGGCACTTACGGCCAGCCGCACTTAATGGCCCGTATTATGGCTCTGCGTGATGACAAAGCGATGCGCCAAGCACGTATGATCACCATTGTTTGGTATCTGATTGTTTTTCTCGGAATGTGGTTCGTGGGTTTGTCTGGTCATGTATTGCATAGTGGCCTAGAGAATTCAGAGCAAATCTTTTTTGTTATGCTCGACGGATTATTTCCACCGGTAATTAGTGCTATATTTTTGGCCGCGGTTTTATCGGCGATTATGTCGACCGCTGATAGTCAGCTGCTCTCAGCTGCCGCCGCCATCGCCAATGATCTTGGCCTAGGGAGTAATAATCAACAACGAGTATTGCTGATCTCGCGCCTTACTATTGTTGCCTTAGTGATTGCCTCGGTTATAGTCGCGATCTACCTGCCAGAAAAAATCTTTAGCCGAGTGCTATTTGCTTGGATGGCTCTCGGCGCAGCCTTTGGGCCGGTGTTGTTTGCGCGCCTGGCGGGCTTTTATGTAACGCCACTGTCAGTCTTTAGTTCTATCTTATTAGGTTTTGGCTTAACCGTGATTCTATCGTTTACCGCCAATGCGCCGGGTGATATTGCTGAGCGTTTATTGCCTTTTATTGCGGCTCTCATACCGTTATATATGTTTGGGCGAAAAGTAAAGGATTAGTGTTTTAGCGAATGCTCGGCTATGCACAGACACTGTTCTAGATTGAGTGATTTTTGGTCAATTAGTGCTTAGTTGACTAATAGTTAATCAGCCTCAAACTAGCTTCGTCGGTGCGCAGTGTTGTGTTTTAACATCGTGTTGGCATCAATCTTTGCGTTGGCTTTGATTTCTTCCATTGAGAAAGTCGAACTTACATCGATCAGTCCTGAGACTCTATCGACAAGCTCTCGATACACTCGGTCGTAGTGGTTTAGATCTTGCACTACGACCTTTAAGATGTAGTCAATATCACCGGTCATACGGTGGCATTCGACGATTTCTGGCATGTCGTTAACGCATTTTGAAAACGTGTCTAGCCAGTCAATATTGTGGCTCTCTATTCTGAGTGTGACGAAGGCTGTGGTTCCAAGGCCGATTTTTTTTCTGTCTAAGGCGACCGTGTAATGCGCAATAACGCCAACCTCCTGCAACCGTTTCACGCGTCGCCAACAGGGGTTATTGGTGAGATTAATTTGCTCTGCAATAGCCTGTATTGAGGTCGTAGAATCCTTTTGCAGAATATTCAAAATTTGAATATCTTTAGAATCTAATTCTATTATTTCTTGATTAATCAATATTTCATACCATTTTATGTCTCTGTTTTAGCATAATTTGGGATGCTCGGAAATGCAATAAGAAATATAATTGTACTCGCTAAAGATAAACATTTAATCGTCTGTATAAGCCACTGATCTGAATATGGCAACTATGGCGCAAGGTAAGCAGTAATGAAAAAGAACATACAAGCATATTTCTTCGATCACCCTGAGTCAGTTGGTGAGTCATACTTGCAGCATCTTAGTAAGGCAAGTCGATTTGCTGCACGTTTAGCCTGGGCCGGCCTGGCCTGCCTTTTACATGGTTTATTTCCGTTTCTTTTTGTTAAAACGGGCAGTCGCATAATCACCCAACTGCACGACTCAATGGTAATTCATCGGAGCCAAGTAGCTGAGCCGGCAGCGAATGACCAATTGCAGTCCTCTAAAGCATAACCGTTGCCGATTAATAAAGGATTCTATCGACCACTACGCCTAACAATATAGGCGCGAGTATCCATCGTATTGGCGGTCTAAAGGCTTTCATAATAATTACCAACTGAGCGATCAATTTCTCCTGTGCTATTTCCTGATGTATAACTGTCTGTAAGGAATACTGACTAGTTCACACATTAACGGAGATACAGATGACCGATTCTACAAATAGCCCCGCAGGCAAATGCCCTGTGATGCATGGCGATAACAAACAGACGGCAACCGGCACCACCGCTAACCGACATTGGTGGCCGAATCAATTGAACCTAAAAATACTCAGCCAAAATGGGCCTCAAGTAAGCCCCTTAGATGATGATTTTGATTACGCTAAAGCTTTTAACAGTTTAGATCTTAATGCATTAAAACAAGATCTCACTGTGTTGATGACCGACTCACAAGACTGGTGGCCGGCCGATTATGGGCATTATGGTGGCTTGTTTGTGCGCATGGCGTGGCATAGTGCGGGAACCTATCGAACCTACGATGGTCGTGGCGGCGCCAGCTCTGGCTCGCAACGTTTTGCGCCATTAAACAGTTGGCCAGATAACGGCAACCTAGACAAAGCTCGTCGTTTGCTCTGGCCAATTAAACAAAAATACGGCAATGCAATTTCCTGGGCCGACCTCATGGTATTGGCGGGTAACGTGGCGATGGAGTCGATGGGTTTTAAAACTTTTGGCTGCGCCGGCGGCCGTGCCGATATTTTTGAGCCTGAAGAAGATATCTACTGGGGCCCTGAGACTGAATGGCTAGATGACAAGCGATACCAGGCAGAACGCGACTTAGCGACACCGCTAGCGGCGGTACAAATGGGCTTAATATACGTCAATCCAGAAGGCCCAAATGGTGAGCCGGACCCACTAAAGTCAGCCTATGATGTGCGCGACACCTTTGCTCGCATGGCAATGAACGACTACGAAACCGTCGCTCTAGTCGCCGGCGGTCATACCTTCGGTAAAGGTCATGGCGCCGGTTCTGAGGATAAACTTGGTGCCGAGCCAGAAGGAGCCGGTATTGCCGAGATGGGCTTTGGGTGGAAAAATTCACACGCTAGCGGCAAAGGCGGCGACACCACTACCGCCGGTTTTGAAGGATCTTGGACGGACAAGCCAACGCAGTGGGACATGGGTTACTTCGAGGCACTATTAGGTAACGAGTGGGAGCAAACTACCAGTGCGGCTGGGCATGTTCAATGGACACCAACTGCCGCCTCAAATGCGAAACAAGCACCCAGAGCGCATGACTCATCAGCGACACAAGCGTTAATGATGACCACCGCTGATATGGCGCTTAAGTTAGACCCTGAGTACGCCAAGATCTCTCAACACTTTAGTCAAAATCCGGCAGAATTTGCCGACGCCTATGCGCGTGCTTGGTATAAGCTGACGCACCGTGACATGGGGCCAGTGAGTCGTTACTTAGGCGACCAAGTGCCGAGCGAGTCGCTATTGTGGCAAGACCCAGTGCCAGTGCACGAGGGTGAATTAATAAACCAGCAAGAGATCACTCAGCTCAAAGCAAAAATCTTAGCAACAGGCTTATCGGTATCTCAGCTGGTGAGTGCGGCTTGGGCATCGGCATCCACTTTTCGCACCTCCGATAAGCGCGGTGGTGCCAACGGCGCTCGAATTCGCTTAGCACCACATAAAGATTGGCAAATCAATATTGCCTCGGGTGTTGCTAGCGTGATTAGTAAGCTTGAACAAGTGCAGGCCGAGTTTAATCAGCAAGGCAGCCAAGTTTCACTCGCTGACCTGATCATTTTAGGTGGTTCAGCGGCGATAGAAAAAGCCTCAGGCGAACGCGTTTCAGTGCCGTTTATGGCAGGTAGAACCGATACAACGGATGAGTTAACCGATGTTGACGCATTCGATGTTATAGAGCCCACCGTTGACGGGTTTCGTAACTATAAAAATACCCAAGACCCTCGTTCTACTGAAGCTTTATTAGTCGACAAGGCCTCATTGTTAGGCTTAAGTGCCCCAGAGATGACGGTGTTAGTAGGGGGCCTGAGAGTATTAGGGGCAAACGCTGCCGGTTCAACTCAAGGTGTCTTAACCGATAAATCGAACACCCTAAGCAACGACTTTTTTGTAAATCTTTTAGACATGTCTACCGCATGGTCGGCAAGTGATGCTACTGAAGAAACTTTCGAAGGCCTAGATACTAAAACAGGGTTGGTGAAGTGGACCGGGAGTCGCGCTGATTTGGTGTTTGGTTCGAATTCAATTTTGCGCTCAATTGCCGAAATCTATGCATCCAGTGATTCGTCGGAGAAATTTGATAACGACTTTGTCGCGGCGTGGGTAAAGGTAATGAATGCCGATCGATTTGATTTAAGCTAAGTTTGGTTTTCTTAAAGAGCGCCCTGTATTTGATGGGCGTTATATCAATTTCGCAGTCATAAGTTATCACTGCATTAATCCTTTGCCGCCAAGGAGTTAGACAATCCGTAAGCTATAGCGTTGCTGTTGCTTACGGATATAAAGTTAGCGCTGATCGTGTGACATTACGACGTAATATCGGCAACTATAATGATGATTAAAATGATGTTTATGAGCGCGCTATGAATTTCGAATGGATGTCTATTTCAGCTAACGATGTAACAAGTCTGGCGTTGGCTTTCATGCTTGGCTTGTTATCTAGGTCGGTAGGGTTGCCGCCATTGGTGGGCTTTTTATCGGCTGGGTTTATTCTAAACATAGCCGGCGTCGCTGATCAAGAATTGGTGCAAAAATTAGCCGACCTTGGGATTACATTATTGCTCTTCACTGTTGGCCTTAAAGTTAACCTCAAGACCTTAGCCAGACCCCAAGTGTGGGCCGTTACTGGCATTCATACCACTCTTATTACCGCTGTGTTTGGGCTTATTCTAGTGGCTTTGGCAATCATCGGCTTACCGGTCATATCGAACCTAGAGGTTCGAAGCCTACTTTTAATCGCCTTTGCGCTAAGTTTTTCAAGCACTGTTTTTGTGGTTAAAGCCTTAGAAGAAAAAGGCGAAATAAAATCGCTGCACGGGCGATTAGCGATCGGCATATTGATTATGCAAGATATCGCCGCGGTCATTTTTTTAGCTATGTCGTCTGATAAATTACCGTCTATTTTGGCTTTCTCGCTGTTGCTACTGATTCCACTCAGACACGGATTGCATAAAATACTCTCTTACTTAGGCCATGGCGAACTGATGATTTTGTACGGCTTCGTGTTGGCAATGGGCGGCGCTGAGATTTTTGAGTTAGTCGGTATGAAAGGTGACTTAGGCGCCTTAGTCTTGGGCATATTAATAGCACCTCATGCCAGAGCCGATGAAATGGCCAAGACCATGCTTGGTTTTAAAGATCTATTTTTACTCGGTTTTTTTCTCTCTATCGGTCTGTCAGGCCAGCTGACGTGGGAGACGGTTTTGATTGGAGCAATCATCACGTCATTGGTTTTTCTTAAGTCGGTCGGCTTTTTTGTGTTACTCACCGCCTTTAAATTACGTGCTCGAACCTCGCTACTAACCACCATTAATCTTACTAATTACAGTGAATTTGGGTTGATCGTCATGGCGATTGGCGTAAGTAGTGGCTGGATAGACAACCAATGGTTAGTCATAATTGCTATTGCAATGTCGTTTTCGTTTGCCATATCGGCCATATTAGATGCAAAAGCAGAGGCACTTTATTATCGCTTTCGACCAAGTCTAGATAAGCTACAACGTTCTGAGCGGTTGGCCGATGACCGCTTACTCGATATTGGTGATGCGGTGGTAGCGGTAGTCGGTATGGGCGGTGTCGGCTCGAGTGCCTACGATGAAATGCGTAACCTGTATGGCGAAAAAGTTATTGGCGTAGATATTGATCCCGCTACTGCAAAGAGTCATCAATTGGCAGGGCGAAATGTGCTTCAGGGCGACCCTACTGACCCTGATTTTTGGGAAAGAGTAGAGTATGACCACACGCTAAAACTTGTCATGCTGGCATTGCCAAAACTGAATACTACTTTAGAGGTGGTCGAGCAATTGGCGAATGCCTCGTTTGAAGGGAAAGTAGCCGCCACCTCGAAATTTCCTGATGAAATAGAAAGCTTGCAGCAACATGGAGTCGATATCACGTTTAATATCTACACTGAAGCCGGTGCCGGTTTTGCCACACACGTTGCTGGTCAAACAATTAAGACCGAGATGTGAACTCGGCCTTAATTAGCGGATAGAGCTGGCTGACCCAAAAATCATTACTACTGAGTGAACTTGGACTTACTCATTATTACCGCAGCAAGTGCGAGCATGGCTGGCATACCTTGGGTAAAAAGAATACTGAACTTGGCGGTTGCGGCACCAAAAATACCCGCTACTACGACGCAACATAAAAAGAATACGATGGTATCAAACCGATCTCTCAACAGACCGCCGATAAGTCCCGCGGCTAAAAAACCATTATACAGCCCTTGATTCATCGCCAGCACCTCGCTGGCGGCTGCGACCTCTGGTGTCATATCGAAGATACGTTGTCCTATCGGGTGATTCCAAAAAAACATTTCAAGAATCATAATGCCGATGTGACTGATTGCAACCAACAAGGCGAGAAGTTTGGCCACGAGGTTCATAATTTATCTCCGATTTAATTGCTTAGTCTAGTATGCCAAATAATAGAAAATTCAGACATACTGGTCATCAAACCACTCTATTCAATTCAATTTGGCATTTTATTTAAAATTGCGTTTATAGCTGAATGCCACTTTAGCTTATAATAGGGTCAATTGTATTGCTGTTGTTATTCGAATGAAAATACCCAAAAGATTATTGCCGCTGATTGAAGACGGCTTAGTCGATGAAGTCATTGGTCAACTTATGAGTGGCAAAGAAGCCACTGTGTACATGGTGCGCTGTGGCTCCGAGATTCGTTGTGCCAAGGTCTATAAAGAAGCGGCACAGCGAAGCTTTAAAAAGGCCGTGCAGTACCAAGAAGGGCGTCGAGTTCGCAATAGCCGTCGAGGCAGAGCCATGGAAAAAGGCTCCAAATTTGGTCGTGATCAACAAGAGGAAATTTGGCAAAGTGCCGAGGTCGATGCTTTATACAAACTGGCCGCTGCCGGAGTTCGTGTGCCTGAGCCCTACGGCTGCTTCAACGGTGTATTGTTAATGGAGCTAATTACTGACGAAGAAGGCTATGTAGCGCCACGATTAAACGACGTAGAATTAAGTCCAGAGCGAGCACGGCATGATCACGCTGTGGTGATACAAGATGTTATTCGTATGTTATGCGTTGGTCTGATTCATGGTGACTTATCTGAATTCAATGTGCTGGTAGATGAAATTGGCCCGGTTATTATTGACCTTCCACAAGCGGTTAATGCCGCCGGTAATAACAATGCCAAAGCTATGCTCGAGCGAGACGTGCGCAACATGACCAACTACTACGGCCAATTCGCACCTGAATTACTCAAGACCCAATGCGCTAAAGAAATCTGGAAGCTTTATGAAAAAGGCGACCTCAAAGCAGACACTAAGCTAACCGGTATTATTGAAATCGATACACGCCCTGCCAATGTCGATTCGGTAATGCTAGAAATAAAAGCGGCCATGGAAGAGCAAGAAGAACGCCTGCAGCGCTTGAGCGAGGACTCGTCTTAGG
>JAWUZB010000080.1:0-25433 GCA_034110505.1 Gammaproteobacteria bacterium | reverse complement strand
CCTAAAACTGAGAGCCCAATCCAAGGGTTTAATGGTCTCAAAGGAAAGATTTATCCTGACCCAGAGACCGAGCGGATAATCTATGATTGCCCTGCTCGAACAGACAGTAAAAAAGTGGCGAAGTTAATCGATTTGGTAGATGTGGTGATTATTCCAGTAATGCCCAGTGCCATTGATATGCGTGTAGCGGCAAGATTTATCGCCGATATCGTTGGTAAGGTTAAGGCCGCCAACTCGGATGTAATTATGGGCGTGGTGGCAAATCGAACGCAGAAAAATTATCAATCATATGCGGCCCTGAGCAAATTTTTAAAAGCGTTAGATGTGCCGTTTGTTGGCGCTTTGCGTAATTCTCAAAACTACATCAAGGCCGCTGATTCTGGTGTCGGCATCTTCGAAGTGCCACTAAGCGCAGCAAAGCAAGATATGCAAGAGTGGGAGCCGATTATTAACTGGGTAGAAGGCAAGCGTTTGCTATAAGCTTGATAAATGAATGATGTAAGCTTTATTCAACTGATTGCACTCGCTTCGTTGTTGTTGTTTTTTCTGCTACAAACATGGCTGCCACGTCGATCTTTGGTATCAAGTGGAGTGCAAAGAGTTTTTCATAACGTCAGTTTATTTGCGTTAAATAGCATTATTTTAAGAGTGTTAATACCGCTCACTTTAGTATCGATTTCGTTGTCGGCTATTAATCAAGGTTTTGGCGTATTTAATCTTATCGAATTGCCAAAGTGGTTAACCATCTCGGTATGCGTTGTACTATTAGATTTGTCTATCTATGTTCAACATCGGGCCACGCATTATTTTCCATTGTTATGGCGCATGCACAAGGTGCATCATGCTGATACCGATATGGACGTTACTACCGCGGTTCGCTTTCATCCCCTCGAGTTGATTCTCTCTTTGGGCTACAAATCTGCTGTAATAGTACTATTAGGCGCGCCAGTCTCAGCCGTGCTCTTGTTTGAGTTATTGTTATTCATCGGGCCCGCGTTTAATCATAGTAATATCAAGTTGCCAGCATCGCTGGATCGGATTTTACGCTGGGTTATCGTTACGCCTGATACTCATCGCACGCATCATTCAATCAATGTAAAAGAGCAAAACACCAATTACGGATTTTTTCTAATTTGGTGGGATAAATTGTTCATGACCTATACTGATGTGCCTATAGGTGGGCATCAAACCATGGCAATTGGCTTAATCGGTGATCACCATCAATGTGATCGCATTGAGCAAATGTTAATGGCACCATTTCGTTAGCCTTGGCTGACGCGTGCAACGTTTTATTAGAGGATTTACCGATGAAGATTAAACTTGTTAAGTTACTAGTCGCAAGCTGTTTATTGCTAGTGCTACAGGCATGTGCTACCAACCCAGTTTCGGGCAGACCTGAGCTTGCTATGTCAGAAACATGGGAAATAAACGCTGGCGCAAAGTACCATCAAGAGATACTCAAGCAGTATCAAGTGTATGACGATCCTGAGTTGCAAAACTATATTAATGGTATTGGTCAACGACTGGTGAAGAAAAGCCATCGCCCCGATTTGCCTTTTACATTTACGCTGCTCGATAGCCCTGATGTAAATGCCTTCGCTCTACCCGGAGGTTACGTCTACGTGACACGCGGCATTATGGCGTACATGAATAAAGAGTCACATCTAGCCGGCGTTATCGGTCATGAAATCGGCCACGTGACGGGTCGTCATGGTGCGCAAAGAGCGGTCCATCAACAAGTTGCTCAGGTAGCCTCGGTAGCCGTTGCGATTGGCACCGGCAGTCAAGAACTATTGCAAGCATCACAAATGTTAGGCGGCGCTCTGATGAGTGGCTATGGCCGCACACAAGAGTTGGAATCGGACCGTTTAGGAGCTGAATACATTGCCCAAAATAACTACAATCCGGATGACATGATTGAGGTGATTGGCATTCTTAAGAACCAAGAATTGTTTTCCAAACAAAAAGCTCAGCAAGAGGGGCGTGAAGTTCAGGCATATCATGGTTTATATTCATCTCACCCACGCAACGACCAACGTTTGCAAGAAGTTATTAAAGCCGCTGAAAAATTTCGCGACCTAAGCCAACCGGAGCCAGATGACGGTCGTTTCTTGCGCTTGAGTGACGGTATGGCGTTTGGTGAAAGTGAAGCTCAGGGAATCACTCGAGGTAATAAGTTTTACCACAAGGGCTTGAATCTATATGTTGAATTTCCGCCAGCTTGGAAGATTCAAAATAGCCAATCGGTGCTTGGCGCGATGTCGCCCGACGGTTCGCAGCTAATCAAAATACAGATGGATACTATTGCTCCGCCGATTGATCCTTCGGGCTACTTGAGTTCGAAATTTCAATCGGTAAGCGAGGTGCAAAGTGTCTCAACCTCTGAAGATCAAGCGTTTGCTGGCATCGCCACAGCGCAAGACGCTAAAACAGGTCAGCAACAACGTTACCGAGTTGGCACCGTGACCCGTGGTGGCCAAGCGTTCGTGGTGATAGGTCTGGGTAAAACGGAGCTGCCGAATCAACCTTTTTTTGATACTACTAAAAGTATACGCAAGCTTAAACCGAGTGAAATTGCTTTAGCTGAAGGCCGTAACATCAAACTTGTCACGGTTCAAAAAGGAGACACCATTGCCTCGCTTGCTAAGGCGTCTAATCTAGACAAATACGCTGAAGCGCAAATCAGACTAATCAATGATTTTTATCCGCGCGGTGAGCCTAAAGTCGGTCAACGGATTAAAATTGTGAAGTAGCAATAAGCAATCGACGCCGATAGTACAGTAACTATTTGTCAGTAGAATAACCCGATGAAAAGGGCGTTAACGGTCGTTTGTCTTATTGCGGTGGAGATAAATGTGCGGTTAAGCTACTATCGTCTAGTAAGATAGTAACGGTAGGAACGTAGTCGTTTTAGCTAATTAGGCGCGCAGCGTCATTCATCAAGTCCCCGCAGAGGGACAAAAAGCTTGGGTTGGAAAGGCGGTATAATTGAATTTGAGGGTGCACGTAGGGTTCAGCATGAATGTAGTTTGTGGTATCGGTTTTGCTTTTCAACGAGAGCGGTTTAGAAATTTTTTTAGTCTATCAGTGATGCTTCTACTTCTCGGCATAGCCAGTTCTAGAGGCTTATTAGTGACACCTGCTTATGCGCAACAAGTTGCCGATAACGCTACTATTGTAATCGAGGCCGAGTCTAACTCGAGCGCTACACGAGGTAAGAAATTAGAGGTCACTTACTATCAAAACGAGGAATGCGGCCTTCGCGGTAAGAGTGAGAAAGTATTTAAAAAAAACTATGCAAAGGATCGGCATAGCTTTAATCCGTTAATGGTTGAAACAGATACGCGATTTATATTTCAGGTAAGCTATCTCGAGGAGCGACGTGGCGAGACTAGAGCCTGCGCGGCGATTTCCAACGTGGCACTTGAGGCGAATCGTTCGTATAAAGCTATTTTTCGAGTGGTTGACGAAGTCGTAGGCTGTAATATTCGAGTTTTCGACGTCACTGACAAAATTCAAAACGCCGTGGCTGTCGTCGTCGATGATCAGCCGCCTGAGGCTGATGTGAATTCCGAGTTACTATTCCTGCAGGTGCCTGTAATAGACACATATCCAGAATCAACCTGCGCTAAAGTTGGAAAAAAGAGCTTTAGAAGCGGAACCCCAGTTTACAGTTATAAAGATAGGCTAGGTTAATAGACCGCTTTTCGGCAGATCTTTATTAGCTATTGGTCACCTTGATTGGCTTGCCATTGAGAGGTGATTTCCAGTAGCTGATCTAAGCCATCGCTTAATGCGGCGGGACCAGGCTGCAAAATATAGGCCGATTTAATTTCGAAAACCTGATCGTTTAGTACCGCAGGCACATTGCTCCAGCCAAGACGTTGACCAACTTTCTCGGGGTGAAATTTTTTGCCACACCAGGAGCCTATAACAATATCAGGCGCCTTTGCCACTACCTCCATTGGGTCGGCAATAATCCTGTCTTTGCCACCTTGGTGCTTTGCATTCTCGGCATAGCAATCTATTCCACCCGCGATTTCGATTAGTTCGCTAACCCAACCGATGCCGCTAATAATCGGCTCATACCATTCTTCGAAATAAACCCTGGGCTTAGTTTTCCACTGATTAGTTTGATCTTTAATATTTTTAATTTTTACTTGGTACGATAAGGCTAAGGCATCCGCTTTGTCGGCGGCGTCTACCAATCGGCCTAGCGTGCGAATCATTCTCAGAATGCCGCTCACAGTTCGATGGTTAAATACATAGACTTCTATGCCATGCTTGATCAGTTCGGCGGCGATGTCCGCCTGAAGGTCAGAAAAACCTAATACCAAATCAGGCTTTAGGGCTAAGATTTTAGGTATTTTGGCGCTAGTAAAGGCCGAGACTTTTGGTTTCTCTTTACGCGCTTCTGGTGGTCGAACAGTGAAACCAGAAATGCCGACAATGCGATCTTGCTCGCCAAGAAGGTAGAGCGTTTCGACTGTTTCTTCGGTCATGCAGATAATTCGTTTAGGCCAGTTCATTGTTTTCCGGATACTCTAAGTTAGGCGATTAGTTTAATTGTTTGTGTCAGGTGAGTGCAGTCGAAGGGTGTAAAGAACTGGAGCCGTTGGCTTGGGCGAGACGGCTAAATGGGTTTCTATAATCCACTCTTCTTCGAGGGTTTTGAACCAATCTAGAATTGCTTGAGTTTCAAGCGCACCGGACGGGTGGCCTGGGTAACACACTAGTGAAATTAGACCAGTCGGGCTCAGTAGTTCCGCGGCGATGGCTAAGGCGGCAACACTATTCTCTGCATCGGTGACAATCGATTTATCACCCGTCGGAAGATAGCCGAAATTAAACATCACACAATCTAGCTTGGCATTAATATATTTATGCATAAGTTGGTGACCGGCCAACACAAGCTCAACTTGATGGTACCCAGCTTGCTTGAGCCTTGCTTTGGTAGCATTGATCGCGACCTGTTGGATGTCGAACGCTAACACTCGCTGGAACCCAAGCTCGGCTAAGAATTGGCTGTCAAAGCCGTTGCCGCAAGTGGCATCGACCGCGACTCTCTTGCTTTCACCGTCGAAGTGATCACGAATGATTTGATGCGCATCATCGGTTAAAGCCATTTAGTGAGCTCCTCAGTTAGGCTAACTTGGTTTAGTAAGTGGTCGCATAACAGCTCGGTGTGAGCCGGAATCGTCAAGCAGCCTTTGCTACCAAAACCATTAAAGCAGTATGCGCCAGCTTGTTTGCTGATCGCGCCAACGAATGGGTGACGATCTATTGTTGTCGGGCGTATCCCAACTTGATGATTAAGCACTGTCGGCTTTAGGCCCGTTTGGCCTTCTAAGCTATCGAGTAATTTTTCTCTAACAGCCTCAGACGGCGTTAGATCGGTATCGTTCCATGCGTAATTAGAGCCCAGCTTAGTAGTATTCTCGTGATAAGGAATTAACCAGTTGCCCCAACTAAGCATCTTGCTTGATCTCAGACTGTTTTGCTGTGCTTTTTCGAGGGTTAAAATTTCGCCTTTTGCCAGCTTAAACGGTAAGTCTTTTAGCCATGGATTATTAATCGCTTGGTAGCCCTCGCAGAAAATTACTCGACTTGCGCAGAGATCTTGGTAACTAACGCCCTCATCGGTGAAGCTTAATTTGCGGTAGTCGAGACACGTATCAAGGTAGGAATTTTGCTCAAGCAACCATTGCCTCGTCGCCTTTAGCAATCTAGACGTATCTACGATAGAGGTTTGCTTAATCTTGGCGCTACCGAATTCAGTGTGTTTGAATAATGTGGCGGCGGTGTTTATTTCTAAGAAGTCGGCGTAAGCATCTTGTTCTAATCGCTTAGCGAAATAGCTGGCTTGCCCCGGATTTTTTAATAATCGAACTTGTTCGACTTGCTTGATCAGACTGATTTTTAAGGTACGTTCCAGTGTTTGGTAAAATGCCGATGCGGTTGAATAAAAGTCAACAAAGCCGTCGGTTAAATTGAGCCGATGGCCAGTGATAGGATTAACAATACCCGCCGCAACTTGGCTTGCGCTGCCGTGGTAATCGTTGTCGATCACCATTACTCGTTGCCCACGAGCAATAAGTTGAAAGGCCAACATCGAGCCTGCTAGGCCTTGGCCAATAATTAGGAAGTCAATTTGAGCAACAGGCATATCGGAGTTTATATAAGTTTGTGGTAGTCTTTTTAGTTTACAGGATGATTATAACAAAGCAGACATACTGATTTGTAGGAACACGCTCACCATGGCAAAACATTTGATTACCCAACGACGGTTTCTACCTTATTTTTGCACTCAGTTTTTGGGTGCATTTAACGACAATGTTTATCGCTATGCCTTTGCGATTCTAATCACCTATTTTCTGGCCGAAGAACATCGCGGTATCTATGTCAATTTTGCCCTAGTCGCCTTTATATTACCGTTCTTTCTTTTTGGCGCAATCACCGGTCAGCTGGCTGATAAGTATGAGAAGGCATGGCTAATTAGGCAGATCAAATTAGCCGAAATCGTGATTATGCTCTGTGGTTGCGCGGCTTTGTATTTTCAAAGCGTCCCAGCGATGTTGACGGTGCTATTTGCATTAGGCGCGCAGTCGTCTTTTTTTGGGCCGATCAAATACAGTATCTTACCGCAGCACGTAAAACCAAATGAAATTCTCAGCGCCAATGCGTATGTCGAAGCTGGAACCTTTATTGCTATTTTATTGGGCCAGATACTGGGCGGTGCGTTAAGTGAGCAGCAATCTTATTTGCCATACCTGATGTTTGCTATCGTTACTTTTGCGGTATTAGGGTGGTTATCTGCCAGAATGATCCCCGATGCTCCTGCGGCGTCGCCAGATTTGAAGTTGTCGTTTAATATTTTCACTAAGACGGTCGAGATCATTAAAATAGCGCGCGCAGATCACGGCGTGTTTCAATCGATTCTTGCTAACTCATGGTTCTGGTTTTTTGGTGCCTTAATCCTAACCTTATTTCCAGTGTTTGCGATTGAAGTGTTAAATGGCAGCCCTAAAGTGGCGATTGCACTCCTGGCAACCTTCACCATCGGTATTGCTTTGGGCTCATTTGCTTGTTCAATATTTTCAGCCGGTAGGGTTGAGATTGGCTTAGTGCCGATTGGCGCATTAGGTATGAGTCTGTTTACATGGAATTTGAGCGCCGCGGTTATAGACCCGGGTGATCAAATGCGAACGCTAGTTCAAGTGCTTGCTGTACCCGGCGTACTTTGGGCTTTGTTCAATTTAGTCATGATTGCTTTTTTTGCTGGCCTCTTTATTGTGCCGCTGTACACCTATATGCAGACTAAGAGCTGCGAATCTAAACGTTCACGGATTATCGCCGTTAACAACATTATAAATTCATTGTTTATGATCGTTGCTGGTGGTTTGGGAATTGCGTTAAGTGCCGTTGGCTTCAGTGTCATGGAAATTTTTAGAATCGTCGCGATACTCAACCTATTGGTTGCGCTCTATATTCTCTCGCAGATACCCGAATATTTTTTACGCTTACTAAGTTGGCTGCTATGTCATTCTGTTTATCGAATTAAAAAGCAAGATCTGGATAAGATTCCTGAGACCGGACCGGCGTTATTAGTGTGTAACCATGTCAGTTTTTTTGATCCACCTGTTTTGCTCGGAGTATTGCCTCGACCAGCACGTTTTGTGATGTGGTACGGCTTTTATGAACTGCCCATTGCTGGGCGTCTATTCCGTTGGCTTAAGTCGATTCCAATTGGTAATCGGCGAGAGCGCCCCGAATTGGTAAAAGTGGCTTTTGATGCTATTGCAGAGGAACTTGCCGCTGGCCGCTTAGTGGTGGTATTTCCTGAAGGGGCAATCACTCGCAATGGCGAACTGAGCAAGTTTCAACCGGGTATTGACGAGATCGTTAAACGTACCCCTGTGCCGGTTATTCCTTTAGCCATACGAGGTATGTGGGGCACTTGGGCTAGCCGCAAAAGAGGTTCAGCACTGAAAGGCTTACCGACCGGCTTGATGAAGAGACTGACTGTCGTCGCCGGCGATCCTGTGGCCGCTGAAGACGCCACACGAATAAGTATGTATGAAAAAGTTAAGGCTTTACGTGGTGATCATAAATAACCTTATAGGAGGTGCAAATGTCTGAGCTTAGGCGCTGTCAGTGGTGTTCAAATGACCAACTGTATCAGCAATACCATGACCAAGAATGGGGAGTACCAGTTTATGATGACCGTAGGCTATTTGAAATGCTTAATCTTGAAGGCGCGCAAGCCGGCCTAAGCTGGATCACGGTACTTAAAAAGAGAGCACATTATCGAAAAGTTTTTGATTATTTTGATGCTGAGAAAATGGCTAAGTATGATCAGGCTAAACGCGATGAGTTGCTTTCTGATGCAGGTATTATTCGAAATAAATTGAAGGTCAACGCATTTATCGTTAATGCGCAGTTATATTTGGATATGCAGTCCGATACATCAGGCCCCAGTTTTTCTGAATATCTATGGTCATTCGTTGGCGGACAGCCGGTAATTAATGCGCGTCAGTCGATGGCAGACGTACCAGCGACAACGGTTGAATCTGAGGCCATGAGTCGATCGCTAAAAAAGCTCGGTTTTAAGTTTGTCGGCAGTACAATTTGTTATGCGTTTATGCAGGCCACTGGCATGGTCAATGATCATACGCTTGATTGCTCTTTCTATGATGGTCCGGCCAATGAATATTGACGACTATCATCAACCTAGAGTGACAGATGTCATGAGCTCTAGATCTTGACCGCCTTGTAGCCACCATCATGGCAGGCGAGCAAAATCTGCTCGCAGGTTTGCTCTAGTTCGTCTAATTCTGTGCCTTTGACAACGAAGATCACTCGGTAATCACTCATGATTGAGTCCTTATCCTGCGGGTAACTACCAATATCGATGTTTGGGTGTTGGTCTTGGATCGCACCCAAGGCAGCGGCAATTTCACCTTCACCGACATTTGCGTGTACGTAGGCGTTATGAATTGTTAAGCCAGTTTTTAAATGTCTAATGATACCATCAAGCATGTGTCGCATGATTCGAGGTACTCCGGCCATTACGAAGACGTTGTCGATACGATAACCTGGAATAATTGAGTCATCAGCACGTATCATTTGGGCACCTTCGGGAGCATGTGCCATACGCTGCGCAGCCGGGGTGAATTCGATTTCCTTGCTGTTTAAGTAAGTTTTAATTCCATCGAACACATCTTGCACGATTACATTTTTCACCTTAAATGCAGCGGCAATTGAATCTGAGGTAATGTCGTCATGGGTGGGGCCAATGCCGCCGGTGGTAAATACATAGTCATGCTTAGCCCTAAGTGTATTAACCGCTTCGACAATATCGCTTTCGACGTCGGCAATGATTCTAGTCTCGCGAACGCGAATACCACGAACCTCAAGCGTTTTAGCAATATGCGCGAGGTTCTTATCTTCAATACTACCCGAGAGTAATTCATTGCCGATTAAAATGACGGCGGCCGTTAGCGTGTTTTTCATAGAGTAGGCTACTTAAATTTAAGTGTTTGGATTGTAGGCACTTGGATGTATATGAGATGCATAATTATTCACTACAGTTTAACGGCTTAAAATGAGGATGATCAGAAGATTAAAGGTTAAGCACACGTTTAGCCGTAGCCGTGGTTGTTTTGGCGATAGTTTCAAGCGAGCAACCTTTAATATTTGCCAACGCAGCTTGCACGTAGTGAAGATACTCGGGGCTATTTCGTTGTCCGTGGTGCTGCGATACGGTCATGTCTGGTGCGTCAGTTTCTAATACTATTGCGGGTAATGGTATCTGCTTGGCGAGTTTGCGTAGCTTGCTTGAGCGATCAAAGGTGAGCATGCCACCAAAGCCTAGGGCAAACCCCAGTGCGATGTATTTTTCTGCTTGCTGGATACTGCCATTGAAGGCATGAATGATGCCTCCGCGAAGCGGTTGAGCCGCTAGTAATTGTAAGCATTCGTCATGTGCTTTTCGATTGTGAATAATAAGCGGTAAATCATGTTGTTTTGCTATAATGATCTGCTTACTAAAAAAGACTATTTGTTTTTCTTTTAGATTTTCACTGATAAGTCGCTTTTCGAAAAAATCTAAGCCGATCTCGCCAACTGCTTTTGGACGATGTTGTGTTATCAATAGGTCGAGTTCGATAAGGTGCTGTGGTTGGTGTTGCTGAATAAAGATTGGGTGTAATCCTAGCGCTAATTCAAGGCTAGAATGACGATTGCAGGTATCAATTGTTCGTTGAAAGCTGACGGCGCTAACGGCCGGAACAACCACTCGATTTACGCCATTGTTGGCGCATCGTTGCAGTACAGCATCTCGATCTTGGTCGAAGTCTTGAAAATCTAAATGGCAATGCGTATCGATCATCCTTTAATTCTACACTTGATTTTAAATGTCTCAATCAGAACTTCAACCCTCGATGGTTAATTTACAACGACGCTTCGGTGGCATCGCCAGATTATACGGTGATCGTGGTTTGCTGCGATTATCGCGCGCTCATGTGTGCGTGATTGGTATTGGTGGGGTTGGTTCATGGGTTGCTGAGAGTTTGGCTCGCAGTGCTATTGGTTCACTAAGTTTGGTCGATTTAGACGTGGTATCTGAATCTAATATAAACCGACAATTGGTAGCAACCAGCGACAATATTGGTCGTGACAAGGTGTTGGTAATGAAGGAGCGTATCGAGCAAATCAACCCACTATGCAAAGTTTACGCGGTTGATGAATTTATAAATTCAGCTAATTTAGCCGAATTGATTAAGCCTGAATTTGACTTTGTGATCGACTGCATCGATGACTTTAGAACTAAAGCGGCGGTGATTAATTACTGTCGTAAACAGAAAATCAAGATACTCACAATTGGCGGAGCTGGTGGTCAAGTCGATCCATTGAAGATTAAGCAGGTTGACTTAAGCCGCAGTAAACAAGATGTGCTTCTGGCCAGAACGCGCAAATTACTGCGTCAGGATTACGCCTTTGCGCGTAATTTAAAGCGCAGTTTCGGTGTGCCGTGCGTGTATTCCGATGAACAATTGGTTTACCCTGACGGCGATGGTGATGTGAGCCAACAACGGCCGGTTACTACCGCTGACTCTGAGCGTAGTAGCAATGCACTTAATTGCGCTGGAGGTATGGGGTCAATTTCACACGTCACCGGTACATTTGCTTTTGTCGCAGCGGGCTTTGTAATTACGCAACTCGCCAGCGATCAACCCGAAGGCCACCTTTAAACTGTTCTATAGAAATCATGCTAGCCAAACAAATCCAAGTCCCACAAACTGATATCTTACTGGCCACATTGAATGCACGCTATATTCACAGTGCCTTCGGCTTACGTTATCTTAAGGCCAATTTAGGCGAGTTTGAAGAGCGCTGCGAGATTCACGAATTCACCCTCGAGTCTCGGCCTGAAGATATTGTTGAAAAGCTCCTAAATAGTTCTCCTAAGGTTGTTGGTTTCGGTGTTTATATTTGGAATGTAGTGCAAACAGAATGTGTTGTTGCATTATTAAAAGCGGTTGCACCCGAGGTGATCGTTGTCTTGGGTGGGCCAGAAGTAAGCCATGAGAATGATGATCAGGCGATTGTCGCGTTAAGCGATTACGTGATCACCGGCTGGGGTGAAACAAGTTTTCGAGAATTATTGGCTGAGCTATTAACTGACACTGCACCGAGTAATAAAATTATTGTCGGTAAGCAGCCTAAGCTCGAGTTTATTAATATGCCTTATCACCTTTATACTGGCGACGATATAAAGAACCGAGTGCTATACGTTGAGGCATCGCGTGGCTGTCCGTTTAAGTGTGAGTTTTGTTTGTCGGCATTGGATAAAACCGCATGGCCATTTGACCTTGATGCATTTCTTCAGCAAATGGATATATTGCATCAACGCGGAGCAAGACACTTCAAGTTCGTTGATCGTACCTTTAACCTGAAGATAAAAAACAGTTTGCGCATACTCGAGTTCTTTCTTGAGAGAATGAGCGATGATTTGTTCCTGCATTTCGAAGTAGTACCAGACCATCTGCCTGAAGCCTTAAAGGACATGATTTCCAAGTTTCCGGCTGGCAGCCTACAATTTGAAATCGGAATTCAGACATTTAATCCTGAAGTACAAAGTCGTATTAGTCGCAGACAAAACAATGAGCAAGCAAAGCTTAATCTGATTTGGATTCGCCAGCACACGAATGCGTATGTGCATGCAGACCTAATTTTTGGCTTGCCAGGTGAAAGCATTGAAAGCTTTGGTAGTAGCTTTAACCAGCTCTATCAGTTAAAGCCGCATGAGGTACAAGTTGGTATATTAAAACGGCTGAAGGGCTCGCCTATTGTGCGTCATACCGAGGCGCATCAATTAGTCTTTAACCCGAACCCGCCGTTTAGTATTGTCAGTAGTGACACGGTTGATTACCAAGCGGTTCAGTTCGTTAATCGCTTCGCACGTTATTGGGACCTTATCGGCAATTCCGGGCGCTTTAAAGAACTGTTGCCTCTGCTGCTTAGCGATGCTCCATTTGAACGTTTTTCGATTGTGACGCGTGCGCTTTTTGAAATTACTGGCCAAACCCACAAGATATCGTTGTTACGGCTTTATGATCTTGTTCATCAAATTGGTTTGGATTACTTGGGTCTAACGTCAGCCGAGTTAGTTGCTGCGATTAAACTTGACCATGCCGCATCGGGTTTAAAGTCATCGCCGAAGTGCCTGATCGCAGCCAAGCAATTAGCTGTAAATAAAGATCAATCTACTGCTCAGAAAACCAGCAAAAGTCACAACTCACGACAAGCCCGACATTGAATTCTAGAAAACACATCTTGTCACTTAGCTGACAAAGTATGTTCTTATTGGACACTATTTTTCACGTTTTTTTCTGTTTAGTATCAATGTCTTGCGTTCTATTTTCGCGAATTTTTAGGCTTGCAAAAATGCATTGTATCTAAGGCCCTCCCTGAGTATAAATAGCTCATTGGCAGCAACAACGTTTCTGTTAGCCTTGAGTGAGTAGAGTAGGGTCCAAAGCTCAAGGTGTTTGTGGTGGGGTAGGCCTAACCACGAGGTACTTAATACCCATTGGTACCTCGTGTTGGGTTTCCTAGTAACTTTCCATAACGCCTCTGCTTTCTGCGGGGCTACTAAGCAAATCATTATCGCCACAAATACCATTGCCAATAACAATCAGGCGAAAACCCAATTAAGTCAAAAGGGCACATAGCTTATAATTGCATTGCCGATGCCTGCTGTGAGCAGATCGACACTAGAACCATCAGTGTTGGCTTGCTCGCTGCTAAGGTGTGTTTGTAGATAGAGAGTAATTGATGCTGCCCTAAAGGCACTTTTTAGGGTCCGCATGGGGTTGATGTAAGTTCTACCTCAAACGGAAATATAACGATGTCTTAGTCAACGCATATGCCATTGATCTTAAACGTAATTAAGGGTGCGTGAGGATAACTTCTCGATAGGCAGTTTTGGCCATCATCAACGATTACCTTGGCCGTGATAGGTTCCATTACCTAAATATCGGCAATGATTGTTATGCATGAAACTAGGCTTAGAGGTCCTTTCTTCGAGTCGCAAAATGGAGCCTTAACCGAATTCACAATACGACTGAGTTAATAAAGTCGTGTTTTTAATCTCAGCATTTTTAATTGCCCATTGCAACAGGCATAATCGCCCAATAATTTACGCGCTTAGCAATTCTTTTGCTTGTACGGCGCACAACAGGCATTACTCATGATTAAAGAAAACTCTGTAGTTACTATGCACTATGAACTTAAAGATTCAGAAGGCGAAATTTTAGATTCATCAAAAGGCCAGGAGCCTTTGGTGTACCTTCACGGCGCCGGCAATATAATTGTTGGCTTAGAAGAGCAATTGGTCGGCAAGGTGGTTGGCGATAACGTGGCCGCTATCGTGAGTCCAGAAAAAGGTTATGGCATGCCAGTTGAGGCGCTTGTTCAAACCGTACCCAAGGAAGCCTTTGGCGAAGAAATCGACAAGGTTGAAGTCGGCATGCGTTTTCAGGCTGAAACTGAGCAAGGTCCGGTTCCAGTAGTGGTAACTGCGATGGACGATACAATGGTAACGGTAGATGGCAATCACCCGTTAGCAGGAAAAGAGTTGCATTTTGACGTTAGCATTGCTGAAATTCGTGAGGCCTCTGCTGAAGAGGTCGAGCATGGACATGCGCATGGACCTGGCGGGCATCAGCACTAAGTTCATTGCTTTTAGGTTAGCCTCAGATGCGTTTTGAGGCTATTCTTGAATTGGTCGGGCAACCCAATAAAAGGCCACCTTTGATAATATGCTGAGGTCTCAATATACCAACGAGCAGTTGAGCTTGTTTTAATCAGCTGATACTGGAAACAGTGCTGATCGATGTTTTTTATGAAGATAACTTCTGTTAAGAATTCACCTCATGCTAGCCGTTTGATTTATGCTAATTGAATCAAGAATTTTTTACCGAACCTAGGTTTTTATTAAAACATCCATGTTCAAATATGTACTAAGAGTTGGCGTATCAATTGGTGTTTCGTTTGCTATTCTGGCGCTGCTGCTGCAGTTATTTACTACTGGTTTAGCGGACGCTGACCGTCCGTCGGTGCTATCGACTTTACAGACAACCTCAATCACTTTGGTATTCGCCTATATCGGTTTGTACTTTGTTAGTTTGTTTGTGCGTGCCTATCGCTATCGATTGTTGATCCGCTTAGGTGGCGAAGAAAATGTGCCGTCAATGAGACAAATGATAGTGGTCACAGGCATTCGAAATATGGTGGTCGATATGCTGCCGGCAAGGATCGGAGAGCTGGGCTACATTGGTTTGTTAAACCGAGGCTACGGGGTAAAGCTGCAACACTGCATCAGTTCGCTTTCAATTAGCATCGCTTTTGATTTTGTCGCTCTTTTGGTGATTGTGATTTTTATTGTCGCTAAGCAGATACTAGGCCAAGGGATCACTGGCTGGGCGATTGGCGCTCTAGCAATGGCGTCGGCGTTATCAGCGGTAGCGGTCTTTGGCCTGTTTCGGGTAACCCCATGGTTTGTCAAATCGATAGAAACCTTTAAACCTATAAAGTCTGCACTGCCAGCTTGGCAAGCCGAACAAAACTGGCGTGCTAAGGCGTTGAATCTACTTCGCGACTTTAATCAAAGCTTACAAGCCGTTTTAAGCTCAGGTAAGGCAAATTTAGTGATTTTAGTCTCAGTCGCTATTCGTATTCTAAAGTACGTCGGTTTCTATTTACTGTTTCAAGCGGTAGCAAAAAATAGCTTTCCTGAGCTTGCTGCCTTACCCGTTGAGCACATCGTTAGTGCATTGATCGGCGGTGAAATTGGCGCTAGTTTGCCTATCCCTGCATTTATGAGTTTTGGCGTTTATGAAGCGGGTAGTTCACTTGTGTTTACACTGCTAGGCGTTGCTGATCAAGCGGCTACCTTTGTCACTATGCTATGTGTGCATATATGGAGCCAGCTTATTGAGTATTTACTAGGAGGGTTTTTTATCGTCACCTTTGTTCTATCAAATCGTCGGCAAAATACAATTCGCGATCAAGCGTCAGCATCAACGCCTCTGTTTAACACTAAAATTAGAAACACACTTACTTTTATTACCGCCGGCTTAGCGATGCTTATAGGCGCCATATTTCTAGCTTTTCAAGTGTGGACAACCACCAAGCTGGGAGCTCTCAGTGCCCCTAACACGGGTTCAGTTATTGGCCTTGGCGAACAAGCCGCACTGCTGTCATCGGACCAAGTGGGTGGCGTTGATGGCTTTGTAGTGTTCAGCTCAAATCGGGATGGCAATCACGATATCTTTCGGCGAGACCTTAAAACCTTTGCGCTGGATAAGTTAACCGATCATGCGAATACCGAGACCTATCCGCGGATTTCTCCAAATGGTGAGTTATTAGTGTTTTCACGCGCCCACCAGCCTTGGGTTTCGCAGAGAAATACGGTAGCTTGGGATATAGTTTTACTAAACCTTAAAACCATGCAGGAGCGAAAAATTGCCAGTAACGGCACCGCACCGCAATGGTTAAATAATCTGGAGATTAGTTATTTACGTGACGCCACTGTGGTTGAGCGCGTCAATGTTGAAACACTCGCCTCCAGCGTTATTTATCAAGGCGGGGTTAACAATAATATGCCGGCAGGTTCGCGACTGCAAAACCCAAAATATAACGATGTAACTAAGCAGCTTGTATTCACCGCCAGGCAGAGCGAGATAGGCAGCAATACCGGCCACTGGGGAACGGCGATTGACACCGAAGGTAAACACCGAGCCATACTCAATGGTTGCGAACTTAGCTGGACGTCTGATTTAAAAGGTTTGTATCAAGTAACTCCTAACGGCCCAGATGGAACGGTGCAAATCGTCAGTGTAAACCCGTTAACCTTAGAGCATCAAAACCTAATCAACTTACAAGGCGAGTTCACGCATGAGTACTGGCCAAAAGATTCATCAAACGGTGAATATATGGTGTTTGGTGCTAGCAGAGGTAGCGATCAACATGAGCATGATACTGAAGACTATGAGATTTTTCTTTGGAAGCTCGGGTCTGATCCAAGTAAAGCAACGCGACTGACGTTTCATACCGGCAACGATAACTGGCCGGATGTATTTGTTCGCTAGTTGCTAGCGACTCGCATGATTAAGCAAAACATTAATTGCATAATAGAAGATTTTATAAAAGCGTAAGCAGTCGGTGATAACAAAAACGGCCCGCAAAATGCGAGCCGTCGATGTGAAATAAGCTAAATCATCAGCCCATAAAGTAATTAGTTACTCAGCGATAGTGACCGATTCAATAATTACTGGCTCCATTGGAACATCGCCGTAAGGGCCTACCTGGCCTGTTCTCACTGCTTCAATCTTATCGACAACATCGATACCGCCAACCACTTTAGCGAAAACAGCATAGCCCCAGCCGTTTTGTGTTTCTGAGCTAAAATTCAAAAAGTCATTGTCCTTAGTGTTGATGAAAAATTGAGCACTGGCTGAATGAGGCTCGCTAGTACGCGCCATCGCCAACGTGTATTTATCATTGGTTAGGCCGTTGCTTGCTTCGTTAGGAATAGGGCCGCGCGATTTTTTCTCTTTCATGTCGGCATCGAAACCGCCACCTTGGATCATGAAGTTATTGATTACTCGATGGAATATAACGCCGTTGTAGTGACCTTCTTTTACGTACTGTAGAAAATTCTCAACAGTCTTAGGCGCTTTTTCGGCGTTTAATTCAATTTCAATGTCGCCGAAGTTGGTTTTAAGTGTGACCATAGTATTTTTGCTTTTGGTTGATGTGTTTGATTCTGAGTGATGGTCGGCAAAAGCCGCACCACTAATTAGGCATAATGCAATTATACCGCTGAGCATCGATTTTGCTAATTTCGTCATTCTGTTTCTTTCAGCTAAATTTGGATGAATTCTTGATCTGTCAGTATAGCATCTAAAGGTACATCCCAAGGTTCACGCGTGAGTGAATTAACCTCTTGGAAATAATGAGCGACGCCAACTAAATACGGCTTGGTGCTAGTCTGATAACTAAGAGCCTCAAGGGCTCGGTCGTAATACCCTGCGCCCATGCCGATGCGTGTGCCTGAACGATCAAAGGCAAGCAAGGGAACTAGGACCAAATCAAAGCTATTGGCGGGCCAGGGTTGGCCGACAGCGCTAGGCTCTTCGATGCCGTACTTGTTAAGGCGATCCACTTTTTTAGCTGAGTAAAAACGCATTTTGCTGAGTCTGAAATTAGTGATTTTCGGCAAGTGAACTGTCCGGCATGATAGTTTTTCGACCAACTTAGCCGGAGATATCTCGCCGGCGAAAGGAGCGTAACTCAATATGTGCTGAGCTTGCAGCAGTCGATTTGATTGTCGTGCTTGCTTTGCAAGCCCAATTCCAGCGGCGACTTGCTGAAGACTGCTTAATGCAGCTCTGCGTTGGCGCATGGCTCGACGAAGTTGGTGTTTATTGAGCGAATCAGTCATTCGATCAGAATAGTGTAAATCACCTCAAGGAGTAAATAGCCGAATCAAATTGTTGCTCGATCAACGCCCTAACCCAGGTCGTGTGATGCGCCACCAAGTAGGTAAAGCATCAGCCCTGAGCCTGTCAGCGGTGCTGACAAGTAGGTAAAAAGTAGAGCGTTACCCATATGTGCCGTAAGTTCTTGGTGCCTTGAACCAATGGTTCAAGTGGGAGTCTACAAGTCGCATCAGGTGCGCTAGTGGAACTATACGAACTAATTCTAACCAGAGCTCACAACAGCAACGTGGTCTAACTCCCGGGTAAAATACTAGGTTCTAAGGGATTAAAAGACCCTACGAACACCACAGGCAACGCCGAGGTCGAGTATAGCAGTGCGTGTAAAGTCAGAAGTGAAAAATATTTAATTACTACGATTGAATAAAATATTTGGGTGATTTCAGAGGCCTTCGGCCTCTTTAAGTACATCATCAATGCGGTCTTGCAACGAATCTAATCGCTCCTGTACGCGTTCTTGGCCTGCCGTTGCACGACGCAATTGAAGTAAGTCATTAGTAATATTTAACGCCGCCATAATGGCGCATCGTTCAGCGCCGATAATTTTGCCGCTTTTTTTAATCTCTTTCATGTTCTTGTCTAGATAACGTGCCGCGTCCATAAGCTCTTCTTGCTCTTCTGGAGGGCAGGCCACGGAAAATTCGCGGCCCATGATAGAAATAGTAATGCCTTTTGATTGCATAGGACTCGACATGAGAGGTTAGTAATTCAAGTACGGTTGGTGGGGGCAAAAATTTGTCAATTTACGAATATACCTGAGCTCACTGGTCTTCAAGAGTGCGAAGCTTAGCGACGATTTTTTCCAATCGACTGCAAGCAAGGCGGTTCTTTTCCTTGAGCTGAGTTTTTTCGCTCATCAAAGAATTATGTTCAGTTTTCAGGTTTCGGTTTTCGCTGCTAAGGCGTTTGCATTCACCAATTAAGGTTTCAATGCGTTGTTCTAGACCGAGCATGTTGGCTTCCATTCGAAAGACCCCTTGTTTTTTGTATCAACGCTATATTAGGCGCGCGGTGTAAGTACGTCAACTCACTAACCTTGCTGAAGCTAAGAAAATCTCACTGTTAGATATAAATAAGTGGGTTAAATCGGAAAATAGAGCATCGTGTTCGAGCCGTCAATAGCACTAAATGGTGACACCTTTGACACGCAACAAGGTAGAATTAAGAGCTATAACCTTTGCATTGTAGGGTTGTTAATACTTTATTTAATGGCCGAAGGTGTTTTTTAGCAACATACGCGACTTCTATTTGGTCGCAAGCGTAAGAAAATTATGACGAATTTAATTGACCGTTTTACTCAAATTGAAGCCACCTTAGATTTAGCTGGGATCGAAGAACTCACGCCTAGTGAAGTACATGGCACCATTGTCGGTGCTATGTGCAATCACATGAAATCAGGCGTTACTCCAGATTTACTTAAGTTAATTGAGCCAAGTGCGGACGCCAATGACGGCCGTTTTACCCAGTTAACTGAGATGCTCTATGATCAGTATCGTCAAACTAGCGAGTTACTAATTGAAACCAAAGACGGTTTTGATTTGATCTTGCCCAGTGAAGACGAGCCGATCGATGTGCGTGTTGATGGTGTTGCAAGCTGGTGTAAAGGATTTATTTTAGGCTTACTGTATAACAATGCTTTCAGTATTGATCAGTTACCTGAGAGTGGCTCTGAAATCGCCCGAGATCTAATGGAGATCGCCGAGGCAGCGGCTGGAGCCAATGAGGAAACCGAAGAAGATTGGGCCTTGTCTGAATTACACGAGTACATCAAAGTCGGCTCACAATTGATTTTCGAATTTATATATTCAGAAAGTTCGGCGAAAGAATCGCAACAAGCCTAGCAAAACGATTAAAAACTCTCACATGAATGCTGAAACATATGCCCGTCGACGAGCGGAGCTGGTAAATCAAATTGGCGCCAACGATATTGTTATTGTTGCTACCTCACCAGTAATGTCTCGTAATAGTGATGTTGAATATCAGTTTAGAGCTGATAGTGACTTTTACTATTTAAGTGGTTTTGCCGAGCCAAACGCAGTGCTGGTTATCAGTCCAGGCCGAGCAAGAGGCGAGTATGTAATGTTCTGCCGTGAGAAAGATCGCACTCGCGAAATGTGGGATGGAAGACGAATAGGGCTAGACGGTGTTATCGAAGGGTATGGCGCCGACGACGCCTTTCCGATTGAAGATATTAACGATATCTTGCCGGGCTTGATGGAAGAGAAAGAAAAAGTTTTTACCACTGTTGGTCGCTACCCAGACTTTGATGCTCAGCTGCTCGGTTGGATGAATAAAATCAAACAGGATAAACGCTTTGGCAAACACGCGCCCTATGAGTTTGTCGACTTAAATCATATTTTGCATGAACAGCGTTTGATTAAACGCCCAGATGAAATCGCCTTAATGCGCAAAGCTGGGAAAATGTCAGCAGCAGGTCACGCTCGTGCGATGCAAGTATGTCGACCAGGGCTGTTTGAGTATCAAGTGCAAGCTGAGATGGAGTGCGAATTTCGCAAGGCTGGTAGTCATTATAACGCCTATCCCTCCATCGTAGCGGGTGGCGAGAATGCTTGTATCTTGCACTATACCGAGAATCAAGATTTACTCAAAAGTGGCGATCTATTGTTGATTGATGCAGGCGCAGAATTTGGCTGTTACGCGGCGGATATTAGCCGAACTTTTCCTATCAACGGTTGTTTTAGTCCAGAGCAATTGGCACTTTACGAGATTGTCTTAGCCGCCCAAGAATCCGCGTTTGAGTATTGTGGCCCTGGTCACGGTTGGAACCAACCACACGAAGCTGCGGTGAAAACGATCGCTCAGGGCTTATTGGATGAGGGCTTGCTAAGAGGTTCGTTGGAGCAAGTGCTTGAGACGCAGAGTTATACTCAGTTTTATATGCACCGAACCGGACACTGGTTGGGCATGGATGTGCACGACGTGGGTGACTACCAAGTCGATGAAGCGTGGCGTGAGCTTGAGCCGGGAATGGTGTTTACTGTTGAGCCTGGTATTTATGTTAATCCCGCCGATGACGTTGATCAGCGTTGGCATCATATTGGCATTCGTATTGAAGATAATGTTTTAGTGGGTCGAGATGGCTATGAAATCTTGACCGCGGCGGCGCCTAAGATACCGAGCGAAATAGAAGCCCTAATGGCCTCTTAATCCAGAGTTATAAATAATTTTGACAGCAACTAATTCAGCCATAATGAAATCGGATATAACGATAGTTGGCGCTGGGCTAATTGGCTCGGCTATAGCATTGTGGTTGGCTAAGCATACTAATTATTCGATCAGTCTTATAGAGCGCAACGTGGCAATGCCTTTACCTAATGAGGTTAACCAACGAGTGGTGGCATTGGGAGCCTTAGCGACTAACTTTTTGGATGATATCGGTGTTTTTTCGAGCCTTGGGCGCGAACACTGCAATGCCTATCAAAATATGTTTGTGTGGGACGAAAATTCCGATGGTGAGTTGGCGTTTGATGCGAGCAGCGCCGATCAGACTTGTCTAGGCCACATGATTGACAGTCAAATGTGCACTTACCAGTTACAACGATCGGTATTGAGCAGTCGAGTAAATTGTTACTTTGATATACAAGCCAGTAAGCTTGAAATAAATCGATCTAGCGCAAGCCTTAACACCGAGTCAGGCCGCTTTGACGCTAAACTGCTGATTGCGGCTGACGGTAGCCGATCATGGGTGCGACAGCAGGCGAAGATATTTGCAAACAGTCAAAGCTATGGCCAGCATGGCATTGTGGTAAAAATTGAAACCAGTAAGTCTCATCAAAACTGTGCCTGGCAATGTTTTTTGTCAACCGGTCCGGTGGCAATACTGCCGCTTTCAGACAATCAAAGTTCAATTGTTTGGAGTGCCGACACAGCGTTAGCTGCACAGTTAATGGTGATGGATGATGATGCATTTAGCGTGGCTTTAAGTAATGCCTTACAAGGACGATTGGGATCGGTGAAACTGCTATCGACACGGCAGTCGTTTGAATTGACTAGTTTGCGTGCTGAGCAATATTATAAGCGTAACCTAGTTTTGCTTGGCGACGCCGCGCATAGCATTCACCCACTGGCCGGACAAGGGGCGAACCTAGGCTTTAAAGATGCATTGGCATTAGGCTCTCTGTTAAGCAATAGTAAGTCCTCAGAACTTGGTAGTCCCAGGCTGCTATCGGCATATCAGTCCAAGCGACAGCCCGATAACAACCAAACCGATACGTTAATGAGTGCGCTGCATCAAGCGTATAAGTTTGATTTGCCGGTTTGGGTATTGGCCCGCGGACTTGGTATGAATGCGATTAATAATTCCGGCATACTGCGTAACGCATTAGCTCGGCAAGCAATGGGGTTATAAGATCACGCCGCTAAAGCCAATTTATTGGCCAGCGGTGAGCCGCCCTTTAGAGTTTTTTTCAGTGCTTTGAGAACTATTGAGTGGCGGCCCAGTATTGAAGCAGCGGCGACAGTTGTGATCTTGGGTAGTGGTTTGGCCTAGCTCTAACCAGGCGTGGTTCAGCGGCAAACAGCTGGTGTATTGGGAGTAAGATTTGAGCGACTTCTTCATTTTTTAGAAACTTGGTCAAAGCCGCCGATGTTTGTTGTGAAACGTCAGGATGAACTAGATAAGCATAATTGGAAAATTCCGCGCTCTGTTTCAGTCCAATAAATTTAAACGGTTGCTCAGCGGCAATTTCTAGAAACAAATGCTCGCTTAACGAAAAAGCGTTACACCTTCGGCTATTTAACCTCATTTGCTCGACCACAGACTCTACCCGCCTGGTTTTAGCCGATAACAAACTGTGTGGCGTCGATTCCGTTGCTAGCAAAAAGCTAAGGTCCATTATCGCCGAAGTGCAGACGGTTTTATTAACTAAGTCATTAACCTCAAAGATGCTTGTGTCGGCACGGCGCACTGCGATGACATAGCGTAATGACCCGGCAAGCTTGAGCTCGGTGTTGAATTGATGTTGGTTTATTAACCATGAGGCGAAATGTGGGGCGGCCAAGTAAATGCCCATCCGGCCTTGTCGAATGCCGTTCTGATATGGATGCCAGTAACTGGTTGTGGTTATTTTTAGATGACCCAATCCAGCCACACTCAAGACCTTTTCAATTTTTTCAATCAGGCCCGGAAACTGTGTCTTATCGATCGGCAAATAAAACGGGATAGATTTTATTTTAGCTTGGCTCGCGGGTTTCGATTTTGATTCAGCATGCAGGTTAGAAGCCGCTACCGTTAAGCTACCAAGTAAAAATAAAAGTAAGTGTTGGGTGAATCTCATCAAAGCTATTCTATCTGGTTATGAGTTCAGCGCTAAGCTGATTTTTAAAACCGCCGAGAGCCTATTTTGTAGCCCGATAACGACAGAACTAAACGGCTTCTATGTTGTATCGGAAAATCGCTAACAGTGGATTGGAAAACTGTTAAACTAATATCGTCTATTTCATCAACTTGGCGTCATTTAATCGTCAAATCGAGAATATCATCATGCCTTCAAGTAAAGAACTCAAAGACGTTGGTCTCAAGACTACCTTACCTCGACTACGTATTTTATCGATTTTAGAAGAAAGCAAAGGACAGCACTATACCGCCGAAGATGTTTACAAAGAGTTGCTTGATGCCAGCGAAGAGATTGCATTTGCGACTGTTTATCGAGTGCTGACCCAATTTGAAAACGCGGGTTTAGTATTACGGCATAACTTTGAAGGCGGGCGATCGGTATTTGAGTTAGACGATGGTCAGCATCATGATCATATGGTCTGCGCAAAGTGTAATACGGTGACTGAGTTCTATGACGCTGAAATAGAAGAACGGCAGCGTATCGTGGCCGATAAATATGACTTTAAGCTTGAAGACCACGCGTTATATATGTATGGCCTTTGTGCTGATTGCCAGAAGAAATAGGCGAGGTTTAGTCGGTTTTACGACTTGCACGGCATGTTCGGCTTTCTCGACTGACTCGGCTTAACAGAATCACCGGCAGTAGGCCTGCCAGAACAATGGCGATAGACGGTAAGGCCGCGTCGGCGAGGCGCTCATCAGAGGCCAGCTCATAAGCTCTAACGGCTAAAGTATTAAAGTTAAAAGGGCGCAATACGAGGGTGGCGGGTAATTCTTTCATTACGTCGACAAACACGATTAATAAGCCAGTCATAATGCTGCCTTTCATAATTGGCAAATGAATATTCTTGAGTACGCTGAACGGGGATAGGCCCAGCGAGCGAGCCGCTTGATCCATATTTGGGAGGATGCTATCCAAACCTGACTCTACCGATTTAAGCGCTACCGCTAGAAAGCGAACCAAATACGCAATTATAAGTGCTGCGATCGTACCGCTAATTAATAGGCCGCTAGAGTAGTTGAAGTTACTTCTAAGCCAGCTATCGATGGTGTTGTCGACGTAGGCTAGTGGAATCAATACACCAACCGCGATAACCAAACCAGGTACGGCATACCCAAGTCCGACAATACTCTTACTTATCGAAGTCAATCGTGACTGATTTAGTCGATGGCTATAGGCGACTAAAATCGCCAAAAATAAAGCCAAGGTTGCGGTTATGCTGGCGAGCAACAGAGTATTGGCGACCAGTTGCCAGAATTCGGCGGATGCCAGTTGCTCGGCATTCATAATTGCCCAATAGATAAGTTGCGCACACGGAATAAGAAAACCTAGTAACAAGGGCAGGCACACCAAGGCAATCGCCACCCTCTGCTGGCTACCACTTAGCTGTATCGCTTGGGCCGGTTTTGCCGATTTTTTATCATGATAAGCGGCCCGTTTTCTGGATGATTTCTCTAGCGCCAGCAGCACCACTACAAAGCCTAGCAATATCAGCGCCAGCTGTGCTGCACCTTCGACATTATCGAAGCCGTACCAAGTGCGAAATATCCCAGTAGTAAAAGAGCTTACCCCAAAATAGCTAACCGCTCCAAAATCAGCAAGAGTTTCCATTAAGGCTAGTGAAACGCCAGCAATAATGGCCGGCCGTGCAATCGGCAAAGTGATTCGAAAGAACGCTTTGCGGCGACTATAGCCGAGCAGTTGTGCAACATCTCTTAGATGTTGAGATTGCTCCATAAAAGAAGCGCGCGCCATTAGGTACACGTATGGATAGAGCGCAAATGATAAGACAAAAATCGCGCCACCTAAGGAGCGTATTTGAGGAAACCAATACTCGCCGTACTGAAGATCAAATTGAGCGCGAAGTAAGCTTTGAACAGGTCCTGCAACGTCTAATAAACCGGTATAGGAATAGGCGGTTATATAGGCAGGCATGGCGAGCGGCAAGAGTAATGCCCAATGGAAAAAATTCACACCGCGGAAGCGGTATTGGGTGACTAGAAAGGCTGAT
>JAWUZB010000079.1:0-14404 GCA_034110505.1 Gammaproteobacteria bacterium | reverse complement strand
AATTCATTAGCGTTGCGCTTTGCTGCAAAAGAATCAGGTTGTTCTGGTTTTTCGTACGTTATGGATTTCGCTGATAGCATCGACAGCGATGACCTAGTGTTCGAAAGCTTTGATGTGAAAGTTGTTATTGATCCCAAAAGTCTGAGTATTTTGGACGGCACTCAAATCGATTACGTCTCAGAGGGTTTGAATCAAACATTTAAGTTTTCTAATCCCAGATCAACTAACGAATGTGGTTGTGGCGAGAGCTTTGCGCTCGATTCATAGGGCGTTATCGACCGATACACGCGTATCGTAGCTGAGCAATTATTTCCAAGCTATTAACGATAGTTATCAATTAAGTTGTGTTAGTTAAGCGCAAAAAGGCTTAAAATGGACTTCCTACGTACCGGCAAGGTGGTTAACTGTTGGTGCTAATGCCAAACATAATCATTACCTTTAGAGAGGGCTCATTGTGAAAGTTTCACACTTAATTACATTTACCATATCGTCAGCATTGCTGGCTTTAACACTTAGCAGTCAAATTGCATCAGCACAGCAATACAAAAAAGTCATGCGTTTTGGCACCTCTCAGGCGGTTTGCTCTGGCGGTGTGGAAACCCCGCAACAGTTACAAGAGTTCTTCGCCAACAATCCATCCAGCATTAGAGATCTGTTGCTCGACTCAGGTTGGACTGGCAGTGCCGATGATTTAATGGCGGCAGTAGCCAACGGCGAGATGACCGAGCGAGCCTACCCAGTAGGAACCCGCATGCTGTGGTCAGGTTCAAAGGTTGACGGCGCTTTCGTTGCTAACAAATATCGAGTATGGGCTGGCGAAAAATCATTCGAAGGTTTCCAAATAGACCTTCGCAGTGGTTGTCAGGTTTATCATATTGCTATCCCTAAGGCATGTTGTAACGTGTCTTTGATTTCCGTAGTGGCCGACACGTCTAGTGCTTGTGTTGCCCCCGCTCCAGTGGTGGCGGCTCCTGCTATTGCCCCAGCTGAAGAAGCGGCAACGCCCGTAGCAAAAGCTTCTCCGCTTGGATTAATACCGTTCATAGGCGCTTTTGTTGGAACCGAAACACGACCACGCTATGAAACTAATTGGGACATGGATAAACGTGATTCTTCTGGTGTGATCGGTGTTCGTGCCGGCCTGCTGAAAGAGCTGACGGCTAAAACCTCTTTATTGGGACAAGTTTCCTATCTTGAGCGTCAAGGCGTTAATGGCGGCAACGTCTACCCTGAAGAAAATTTTTCAGTTGACGTTGGTCTTGAACATAAGTTAAGCCAGCGCGCCTTCATCGGTGCAGGCATTGGTGCTTGGGATGTAGATGACAGCGAATATCGCGACGCATCTCTATATGGCATCGTTGGTGGTGATATTGGCAAGACTAAATTACAGTGGTTCTTAGAAGGTCGTTTTTTCGACAGTGATTCTGAAACTCTTGATTCTATTTCAAACAATAGAATGTTTAGTGCTGGTATTCGTTACCTGATTAAATAGAAACTTAAATGAGCTCGCTAACTATTCGGGCTCATTTTTGTTTTAAGCAAGAAAAAGCGGCTTATGCCGCTTTTTCTATAGTTTGTGTTGAAGTGTTATGAGTAATATCGAGATTAAAATTGAGCATATAGGTAAGGCTGCTGGCCTCTTAAAGGCGGTCGTGCCTGCTATGCGAAAACCTAATTCTGGGCATGCTAAGCGAGTAGGTATAACAACCCTTGGCTGTAAAGTTAATACCTATGAAAGTGAGTTAATTGGCGAAACGCTTAAAACTGACCATTGGGATGTAGTACCGAACACTGAATCAGCCGATCTATACTTAATAAATACCTGTACCGTGACTCGCGAAGCCGATCGTCAAGCACGACAGGAAGTTCGTAAAGCGATAAAGCGAAACCCCGACGCTTTAGTCGTAGTCACCGGATGTTATGCACAAATGGACCCTGAGGCATGCGCAAAGATCCCGGGTGTTGATTTAGTCTTGGGAAATGATCGTAAGTTAGATATGCATAAGCTTCTTCCGCAGCTAGAAGCGGGTGATTTGCCAAAGGTCATGGTTGGTGATTTAGATCAACATGTTAGCTTGCCAGATCAACTGTTGGCCGGCTTTGAAGCCCACACTCGAGCATTTGTACAAATTCAACAGGGTTGCGATCAAGGCTGCACGTTTTGCATTATTCATGTAGCCCGTGGCCCAAGTAGATCATTGGCTCCAAGTTTGATTAAACGTCAGGTTCAGCGTTTGGTGCTCAACGGTTATCCTGAGATCGTTATTTGCGGGGTTGACTTAGGCTCTTACGGTGACGATTTATCCTTAGAAAGTGGTAAGTCTTTCGATTTGTGTGATTTACTGCAAGAGTTGCTCGCACTAGAGCATGATGCTGACAATCCTTTTCGTATTCGTTTGAGTTCAATTGATCCTCATCATATTACCGATAAGTTAATCGATCTCTGGTCAACAGAGCCAAGAATCTGTGCGCATATGCATTTATCGCTGCAAAGCGGCAATACGCTTATTTTGAAACGAATGAAGCGACGTTATGATGCGAATCACGTGCGTGAGCGTATAGCAAGCTTGCGCCACGTCATGCCTGAATTGGTTATTAGCGCTGATGTAATGGTCGGCTTTCCCACTGAGACCGAGCAACAATATCTCGACACTGAGCAAATGTTGCGTGATATTGGCGTGGCCTTTCCCCATACGTTTTCATATTCCGAGCGTGATGGAACGCCCGCCGCTAGAATTCCGAGCGCTAAACAGGTGCCAGTTGCTGAACGTAAGCAACGAAATTTGAGGTTACGTAATGCTGCAGAACCAATACAACAAGCCTTACGTGAGTCGAAGATTGGCAAGGTGGCATGGGTGTTGCCTGAAAAAAAGGCTAAAAGAGATGGGTTTACTATGTGTCGTGCTGAGGACTATTTAGCGGTTTTGGTCCCCAGCCATCAGGTACAAAAAGGAGTTTGGCAGAAAGTTTCGTTTGAGCAGCTAGAGGGCGAATATTTAGTCGGCAAAGTGCTCTAATTGCTAAGTTTTGCGAGACTTGAGGGTTTTTTACGAATCACTTTAATTATCAGCCTTCAGCGTTAGTATTTAGAACCGCTAAACGGTAGACTATGCGCCCCGAAGAGGCTGGCAATATGGCGCCTCTGCTAAACCGAATTATTAACTTATTTAAAATTTTTGGAGTCTTAAAATGGCTGTTGAACGAACTCTATCAATCATCAAACCTGACGCTGTTGCAAAAAACGTAATTGGCGAAATTTACTCTCGTTTTGAAAAAGCAGGTCTACAAGTTGTCGCATCTCGTATGATGCACTTAAGCAACGAGCAGGCCGGCGAATTCTATGCGGTTCACAAAGAGCGTCCGTTCTATGGTGATTTAGTGTCTTTCATGGCATCTGGTCCAGTACAAGTAACCGTTCTTGAAGGCGAAAATGCGATCGCGGCTCATCGTGATGTAATGGGCGCAACTAACCCAGCTGATGCGGCTGCCGGAACTATCCGTGCTGATTTTGCTAGCAGCATCGATGAAAATGCATGTCACGGCTCTGATACAGCTGATACAGCAGCTGAAGAAATCGAATTTTTCTTCGGTTCAGACGGCGTCTGTGCGCGTACACGCTAGGAACTAGTCGTTAGGTGGCTTACCTGTAAGCCGCCTAACATATAGGCGACTAAGCGAATTAGTTATCACTCACTTTATAAATTGTAATCATGAATGACTTAACACAACAACCTACAAATTTAATGGGTTTAGACCGCGAAGCAATGGAGGCCTATTTCGCCTCTATTGGCGAAAAGTCGTTCCGTGCATCGCAAGTAATGAAGTGGATTCATCAAGTAGGCGTTAGTGACTTTGCCGAGATGACCAATCTCAGTAAAACTTTACGCGCCTCCTTGAGTGAGACAGCAAAAGTCTCTGTGCCAGAAATTTTATCCGATCAGTTGTCTGAAGACGGCACACGCAAATGGCTTTTAAAAGTCCCCGGTAAAAGCGCTATTGAGATGGTCTTTATTCCGGAAGACAAGCGCGGTACGCTATGCGTATCATCACAAGTTGGCTGTACTTTAAGCTGTTCGTTCTGCGCGACCGGTAAGCAAGGTTACAATCGAGACCTCACTACGGCTGAAATCATCGGCCAAGTTTGGCTGGCTAAACACATGCTCGCGAAGCAATATGAAACTGACGATCGAATTGTCAGTAATGTGGTGATGATGGGTATGGGAGAGCCGTTGATGAATTTCGACAATGTTGTCTCCGCCATGAAAATCATGCAAGACGATTTTTGTTTTGGTTTATCTAAACGTCGTATTACCCTAAGCACTGCCGGCGTTGTACCGAAAATTGACCAGCTAAAAGAAGCTTGTCCAGTCAGTTTAGCTGTGTCGTTGCACGCACCTAATGACGAGCTTCGTAATGAGCTAGTGCCACTGAATAAAAAATACCCAATCAAGACCTTGCTAGAAGCGTGTAATCGCTATGTTGCTGATTCAGCTCGCTCTCGTATAACCTTTGAATATGTCATGCTCGAAGGTATCAATGATGAGTTAGATCATGCGCATCAATTGGCCGCTTTAATGAAGACGGTGCCAAGTAAGGTTAATTTAATCCCTTTCAACTCCTTCGAAGGAATTGATTATCAACGCTCATCGAATTCGAGAATCAATCGTTTCAGAGATGTTCTACACAATGCCGGCATTATCGTCACTGTCCGACGAACCCGTGGAGACGATATTGAAGCAGCCTGTGGCCAATTGGCAGGTGATGTGATGGATCGTACCCGTAGATCGGAAAAATTTAGACAAAAGCAGGCGGAAAAAATACAATAGAGTTTATGCCGAAAAATATAACAAGCGTTGCCTCAAAGATTCCTAGTTTATTGCTGCTATTATTTACGCTTGGCAGCATAGGCGCCTGCGCTTCTAGCGGTCAGCTAAACCAACCTAAAGCGGAGAGTCAAGCCAGGATTGAAGCTGACCAGAAGGCATTAATTCATACCCAGCTTGCTCGGGGGTATATGCAGCAGGATCAACTCTCGACAGCTAAAGATTCTATTACTACGGCGTTGAGGATCAGCCCTAACCACTCCGACAGCAACTATGTGATGGCGTTGCTTATGTCTCGCTTAGAACAGTATTCGAAGGCCGAAAAATATTTTACTCGAGCGGTTGCTTCAGATCGAGAAAACTCTCCTGCGGCGCACGATTTCGGAACTTTTTTATGTCAGACAGGCCAAGGCGATAAAGCTAAGAAATATTTTGACATAGCCGTCTCGAATCCGTTATTTAATCGAGCTGAGTTGAGCTACATGCGAGCGGGAGAATGTCTTGCAAGTATCGATAGCGCTGAAGCAGAGGTATACCTGAAGAAGGCATTGTCGATCAACCCAAGACTCGCTCCGGCTCTATTTAAGCTGGCGCGAATGAAATTCGATGCCAACAACTATTTATCTTCAAGGGCTTATATTGAACGACTTTTTGCAATTACCGATCCGCAACCTGAGTCACTTTTATTGGCGTATAAAATAGAATCTAGTTTGAATGCTGCTGATGTGGCTGCCAAATATAGAACTAAGTTGTTAACAGAATTTCCTGCATCGGTCGAGGCGCGTGCAATTCGCAAAGAAGAACGTTGATAGCGTAATATTAAGAGGCATTCCTTGATCGGCACTGGTAACGGTTGTGCCGATAATCGCCGTTAGTGGGCGACGACACTTTAATTTGGGTTTAGGCTGGAAGAGGCAACACAGTGGACGATAAGAAAAAATTAGAAGATGAAGTTCAAGTAGCTCCTAAACAGGGCAGCGGTAGCTTACTTGCCGCCGCACGAAAGCAGCAAAATAGAACAGTTGAAGAAATTGCCGATGCGTTAAACCTTTCGGCGACGCAAATACGAACGATTGAACTTGATCAGAGCGAAGGTCTGCCAGAGGCAACCTACGTTCGAGGATACATTCGCTCATATGCTCGTTTGCTTGGTTTAAATGAAGATGAAGTGCTGGATCATTATTTAAACCCAAATTGGCAAAAGGGCACGCGCTTGGATGAAATGCCGCGCGGAATTGGTAGCGCGAATGAGAACGAATCGAGAGGTTTTTTTACGCCAGGTAAAATTGTTCTCATCATTATCCTAGCTGCTGCATTAGGTTTTCTTTGGTTTACTGGCCAATTAGGCGGTCTCCGGGTGCAGCCAATAACGACAATTTCGTCGCCAGCGGTTTCTAATACGGCGCAAGTACTAGAGCAGTCATCAGACCAGCTTGATCAACTTCAATACGATACCTCAGCTGATCAGTCGTCTGCCGAAAGTGATCTGGCAAACGACCAGGGCTCAGTAGAGTCTGATCCAGTTGAAAATCGACTGAGTCTTAGTTTTACCGATACCTCTTGGGTAGACATTCGCGACGGCGATGGTAATCGTCTTGCATATAAAAGTTATGCTCAGGGTGAAGATTTAAGGGTTTCAGCGACTACGAAAATGAGCGTGTTTATCGGCAATGCCAAGGCAGTTTCAGCAATATTTAATGGTCAGCCTTATGATATTTCACAATACCGTGAAGGCGTATTCGCACGCTTTACGGTTGGCGAATAGAGTCGTTTCAATCCATTCGCTGCGCTACCCAAGGGTTATCCATTGGCCTATTAAGAGCCATGAAAATTTCAGATATGTCACAGTATGAGTAAAAAATCGCAAATTAACGCTATCCGCGGTATGAACGACATTCTACCGGGCGAAACTCCGTTGTGGTTAGCCGTAGAGGCTGTCTGTGCTGGCCTGTTTTCACAGCATAGCTATAAGCAAATTAGAACTCCGTTATTAGAGAGCACTCACCTGTTTGCTCGCTCGATTGGCGCTGAGACAGATATTGTCTCAAAAGAGATGTATACCTTCGACGATCGCAACGGCGATAGCCTAACCCTAAGACCAGAGGGTACAGCGAGCACAGTTCGTGCAGGCATCGAAAATGGTTTATTTTATAATCAACAACAGCGTCTATGGTACACCGGCCCAATGTTTCGCCACGAGCGGCCACAAAAAGGACGCTATCGACAGTTTTATCAGATCGGTGTCGAATGCTATGGCTGGTCTACTCCGGACATAGAAGCCGAAGTTCTGGCGATGATTGATCATATATTCACCGCTTTAGGTTTGCAGCATACCGAATTGCAAATCAATAGTTTAGGCGACGCTGATACCCGCGAGCGTTATCGGCAGGCGCTGGTTGAATATTTATTGAAACATAAAGATGCGCTAGATGATGACAGTCAACGACGTTTAACGACTAATCCTCTGCGCATACTCGATAGTAAAAACGAGGCAGTTCAATCTCTACTACTTGATGCGCCAAGTATATTAGATTTTTTATCGATTGAGTCGGCTGACGCATTTTCGTGTTTGCAAGGTTATCTGCAAGACCTTGGTATTGAGTACACTATTAATCCACGTTTAGTGCGTGGTCTAGATTACTACAACGATACTGTTTTCGAGTGGGTTAACGCCGATTATGGCGCGCAATCGACAGTCTGTGGCGGTGGACGTTACGACTCGATGGTGGAGCAACTTGGTGGCCAGAGCACCCCGGCCTTTGGCTTCGGCATGGGCCTTGAACGTTTGGTGCAAATATTACAAGAGCAGGGTGCGCCTATCGCTAAGCAACTTGAGCAAGATGTCCCCGACGCCTTCCTTGTTTCGATCGGCGACAATGCGAGAAAGCAAATGATTACTGTACAAGCAAAAATGATTCAGGCGGGTTTGCGAGTTCAATGTCATATGGGCGAAGGCAGTATGAAAAATCAGTTTAAAAAGGCCGATAAAAGTGGTGCGCCAGTTGCCGTAATCATTGGCGAAGATGAAGCTATAGCCAACAAAGCGAGCATCAAAGTCTTGCTTAGAACTGAACCAGCAATTGCGCAACAGACAGTATTGCAAAACGAAGTCGCTAACACCGTGACTAATTTATTAGAATCGCTATAATGCTGGGTTTCGCGGTTGTTGATTAAATTTATCATTAAAACAGTTTGAGTTAATTTTCATTTGCGCAGTTACATACACTTTAAAGTAGCGTTAGAAGCACCAAATACTTTAATAACACTAAAATACATTACGAGATTTCCCCATGGCTGACGATATTATTCTGACCCCTGAAGAACAAGATGAACAAGCCCGCAAGTGGCTTAAAGATAATGGCCCAGCCTTAGCAATTGGTATCGCCTTAGGCTTAGCTGGAATTTTTGGCTACGAGCAGTACAAAGACAGCGTTCAGTCAAACGCTGAGCAAGCCTCTGCGTTGTATCAAGCCGCATTAGTCCAAGTAAATGATTCAGGCTTGTCAGATATCGACGCACAAGTAACAGAGCTGAAAGAAAACTACTCATCGTCATCTTACGCGGCTAAAGCGGCCTTGTTAAAAGCAAAGAAATTATCGATAAATGATTTGGATGCGGCATATGCAGAGCTTCAATGGGTTGTTGATAACGCAGCAGAGCTCGGCTTGCAGCACACCGCTCGTATTCGCCAAGCAAAAATCAAATTCTCACAAGGTGATTTAGCTCAAGCTCGAACACTAGCAAGCTTTACTCCAACACAGGGCTTTGAATCTAATTACGCTGAAGTATTAGCTGAAGTAAACGCTCGAGAAGGCAACATTGAAAAAGCACGAGAGCTTTTTCAGGTGGCGATTGATGCATTGCCTAGTTCACAGTCAAGTTACGCACAGTTGTTGAGTTTAAAAATTGACCGCTTGCCGGCTTCGGCAGAACAAACCAGTTCGGCTACGGATGGACAATAGACTGTGTTCAGTCGTTTAGTTGACCGGTCGTAGATTGAGTTTCTAAGGAATAATAATAATGAAAAATTCGCGTTTGATAATTCTGCTGACTATGTCGTTTATGTTAGCTGCCTGCGGTGGTAAATCTAAGAAAACAGATTTTTTTGGTGCAGATCCAGAGCCCATTAAACCTAAAGTCGAGACTATTACCAAAGTTGAAAAAAATTGGAGTGTTGGCTTAGGAAAAAACATTGATACAGGCGATGCCATATTGTCTCCTGTACTTTACGGCAGTAGTATTTATGCCGCATCTGCAAACGGTCGAGTTTACAAAGTCGCGGCGGAAACGGGCAAACAAGTTTGGCAGGCTAAATTACCTAAAGAAGCTATTTCGGCTGGCGTTGGTGTTGGCGGAGGATTAGTTTTGGTCGGCACTGATCAAGGTATTGTTCACGCGTTTAATCAAGAAGATGGCTCAGTGGCGTGGCAAGCAACTCTAAGTAGTGAAATTCTTGCTAGCCCAGTTATTGATAATGGTGTCGTTATTGCACGCACTGGCGATGGTAAGGTTGTTGGCTTGTCTTCTTATGATGGTAGTGTTAAATGGACTATTAGTCGTCAGCTTCCGAAGTTAACATTACGCGGAGAGTCTCGCCCTGTATTGACTCAAGGCGTTGTATTTATTGGATTTTCTGACGGAAATATGGCGGCGCTGCAAGCTGAAAATGGCACCGCTTTATGGGATTTCCCGATATCGTTTCCGCGCGGAACAAACGAAATTGATCGTTTATCGGATGTCGATACAAACCCTCTACTTGTTGGTGATTTTTTATACATCAGTTCGTATCAGGAAGTAACTCATGCTCTCGATATTGGCAAGCAACGAATTGCATGGAGCAGCAATGTATCGTCGTTTCATTCTCTTGCCTACGATGCCGCATACCTTTACATAACCGATAAACTTGGCGTAGTGCATCAACTCGACCGAACAGATGGTGAGAAGGGCTGGTCACAAACTGACCTTCAGCATTTTCAAGTTAGTGCGCCAGTATCGGTTGGCCCGTATATATTGGTAAGCGAAGGAGACGGTGGTTTATATGTTTTACGTAAGACTGATGGCGTAATAGTCGGTAAGCACAACCTTGGTGCAAAAACGATTATTGGTGAGCCAATAGTCGATTCAGATATTGTCTATTTTTTAGACAGTGATGGCAGTTTACAATCAATCAGTATCGTCAGCAAAAGCTAATCTTATGTTAATGGTCCCTCAGGCTAGTTACATTTAGTCTTATAGGAGCGCTTATGACATTGATTTCAAATTTATAATTTTTCTTCGGGTAACACAATCGTGGAACAACAAGACATTATCGAAGCCATTCCCACGGTTGAAAAACCTAAGCCCATCATTTCTATTGTTGGGCGACCCAATGTTGGGAAATCGACGCTTTATAACAGACTAACGCGTAGCCGCGATGCCATCGTTGATGACAGGCCTGGGGTTACTCGTGACCGCATGGTTGGTGTCGGGCGAATCGGCGGTACACCTTATTGGGTGGTTGATACCGGTGGAATTGAATCGGACGACGATGAAATTCATAATTTGATGAGAGATCAAGTTAACCAAGCCTTGCAAGACAGTGATGCGGTGATATTTATTGTTGACGGTCGAGATGGCGCTACGCCGGTTGACTTTGAGATAGCCCAACAACTTCGGCGTAATACAGGCATTACCGTTTACCTGAGCATCAATAAAGCTGAAGGTTTAAACAAAGGAATGATCGCCGCCGACTTTTATAAGCTCGGTCTGAGCGAGCCCCATATTATTTCTGGCAAGAACGGTGACGGCGTTAACCTCTTGATGAACCAGATTCTTACCGAAACTGAAGGTAAGCGTGAAGCTGAAAGCAGCGACTACGATATACCCGCAGGGGTTGCTAAGTTAGCGATTGTTGGACGGCCAAACGTGGGTAAATCAACCTTGGTAAACACCTTGGTTGGCGAGGAGCGGGTGGTGGTTTTTGATATGCCCGGCACTACTAGAGACAGTATTCATGTGCCGTTTAGAGTTGGCGATAAGGAATACGTGTTAATTGATACCGCGGGTATGCGTAAAAAATCGCGTATTGATGATAGGGTTGAGCTCTTTTCGGTGATGAAGACCTTAAGAGCCGTTGAGCTCGCACAGGTTGTTGCCGTTGTCATTGATGCGCAGGACGGTATCGTAGATCAAGATAATCGATTGATTAATTTGGTGTTTAGCAGTGGTCGCTCGTTGATGATTTTGGTCAACAAGTGGGACGGTATGAGTAAGTACGATAAAGAGCAGGTTCGTGCACAGATAGATCGTAAATTTAGCCATATGGGAAATATCCCAATAGAATTTATTTCAGCTAAATACGGCAAAGGTGTGCATACCATTATGCCATTAGTCGATCAGTTATATGAGAGTGCAATGACTGACATGAGTACTGGTCAGATCAATCGAATTCTTGCCGACGCTGAAGAAAAACGTAACCCGCCTATGGTTGGTAATTATAGAATTAAGCTCAAGTTTGGGCACCAAGGTGGTATGAATCCCCCTCATGTAATTATTCATGGAAATCAATTAGACAAGCTACCAAAGACTTATGAACGCTACATTTCAAATACCTTTGAGCGAGCCTACGACATGGTTGGGACCAAAGTGCGTTTGACCTTCAAAACATCAGAAAACCCTTATGAGCCGGATAAAAATTCGCGTAAGAGTAAAGATAAAGTTAAATACCGTGGCGGCGGCAGACGTAAGAACAAAGGTGATGACAACCAATAGTCTTTTATCTGGTGACGATTTTTAACTTAGGGCTGCTCTCGAGCAGCGCTAAGTTTGTAAATTGACTTCACCACCAGAGGGGCTTGTCGCCAAGGCAGAAAATGCCCTTCGTCTTCAAGTTCGATTACTTCGATATTTTTAAAGGTGGCTTGCCACGCTGTTTTCACATAGCTTGGGTTTTTCGGCGAGACAAGTTTGTCTTTGCTTCCTTGCATGACTATTAAATCGGTGTCTAGGCTGATCAGCCTTAATTCGGCGTCCATCAGCTTTAGCTGTTTGCGCAAGCCCATAATCTCTCGGTTCGAATATTTCATCGAATCCCCAATCACTCTTGATACGGCCCAAGTATTCGCCGCCCAGTTATACCAGCGGGGCTTACCTAATTTAGGATTTAGAGAGCCAGCTAATAAAAGTATCGAGTCAACGTAATTAGGCGCGTAAAGCGCCACTTTTGGCGCTATTGATGCGCCCAGAGAGTGACCGATAAGGGTCCATCTCTTACTTGGATATTGATCAAGGACGGCTTTTATTGCTCGAGCTTGCAGATCAAAATCACCATCGATTAACTGAGGGTCTATTGGGGAGCCACCCCACCCCATGCGATCGACCGATACCATCAAAAAATCTCTTTGTAGTTGCTTACTATTTAGGTAGCTTTCAAACGCGTCCCAGCCACCTGGCGTACCGTGGATAAATAACAAGCCGGGTTTATTTTGATCACCAGAATAAGCGTAACGAACTTTGTGTCGGTCGACAGTCGCAAAGTGAAAGCCAACGTTGCCACTTTGGTCAGTTGCGGATTCCGGCGTTTGCGCTAAGGCTTCGAGGTTAATGGTCAGTGTGATTATTGCAACGATGCAACAGCTAAGCAGGCGACAAGTTTTGCTGCTAAATAATTTAGACATAATATTCTATCGCGCTCTTCTTTGTAGCCACTTGAAAGTGCTTGATCTGTGAACGCTCACGGTTCCAACTGTGTCAGCACTTGCGGATCAACGTAGGCATTATTTATCACAGTTTGCCAAACCAGGATTCTGCCAGCTGATGCTGAATCGTCCGCAGCGTTCTCATCAACCCCTAATAGTTTCCCGATCATCGCACCAGCGACCAGACCATTACCAACTTCTACAGTTATATCGCTAAGCCCAGACAAAATGCTGTATAAGCCGCGTCCATGATCAAGGTAGACACTAGATATACCCAAATCAGAGGTTCTGATTTTTGAGACAATGGCCGTTTGAGGTGAGACAACTGTACTCAAATTCGTAGCGCTAATAACAATGGCATTAGGTGTGTGCAATACGGCTTGTTTGGTATCGTAAAGCTTATGTCCAAAATTATTTGACCAGAGGCCCTTTAGCGGCCATCGAAGTGGTAGGGAGGGTTGTTGAGTGTTGCTAAAATCGATATCGCTAAACGAATCATCAGTTCGAAATATCGCTTGCCTATCGATAACGCCATCTAATCTTGAATATTCGCGGAACGGGTAATCATATTGCTTTACCACAATCTTTTTATATTCACCGGTCGATCCTTCGACGCCAGGTTTGACGTAAGCCACATATTCCCCCGGTAATGTTTCTAGGCTGAGACCAATTAGTATTCTCCAGTGATCACTGTATTCCATTATTACTGGCTCGTTCAGACCGAATTGGACCTCGGGTATATCGGCAGAATCTTTGACGATAGTAAGTTGGGCGATGCCTCCAGGGTAGCTAAATGTATCCTTTGCTAAACAATCTATAGCGAGGCTTAAGCCTGCGATTAAAACCAAGATAGATGCTGCTGGGAGACATCTCATTTTCTAACCTGACGGACATCGCAGTCGACTTGACCGTCACTAAGTTGAATACTGATTTTGTCGTTAGTGGATAGCTGGGTTGTGCTGCGAATAATTTCTTTTTGTTTATCACGGGCAATCGCAAAGCCACGATCAAGAGTCGCTAAAGGGCTTACTAGGTGTAATTGACCGGCTAAATAATGGGTCGATTTTTGTACTAAATTGAGCTTGCTGATAGTCGCACGTTGGAGTCGCCGACTGATTATTGAGATCGACAACATTTTAGTATTAACAACCTTTCGAGGATTTTGGTAACTCAGTCGCTTAATCAGGTTATCGGTCGCTATCGTCGGTTTAGCTACTGATGATTTGATGTTGATGTGTAAGCGTGATGCTATTTTCTCGAGTTTATCGCTGCTACGTTTTAACTGTTGTCTAGGATGAACTAATTGCCGACCAGTAAAGTCGACCTGTTGCGCGCGACGTTGAATGAATCTCTCAAAACTGCGAGGTAAGCGGAACTTTATACTCTCTAGTTGATTTACTAATTGTTCTGTATTTGGGCTAACCAGTTCAGCGGCGGCGGTTGGCGTAGGCGCTCTTAAATCAGCGACCAGATCAGAAATAGTGACATCAACCTCGTGACCGACACCACTTATGATTGGAATCGGGCAGGCATAAATCTCGCGCGCTAGATCCTCATTGTTGAAGCACCATAGATCTTCCAATGATCCGCCACCTCGGCTAAGCAGTAACACGTCACATTGTTGGTGAGCGACGGCGTCCCGAATGGCGTTAATAATAGACTTTGCGCCAGTGTCACCTTGAACTACGGCAGGGTAGATTGTTATTGGGATGCCGGGGCAGCGACGTTTCAGCGTGCTAACGATATCGCGAACTGCCGCGCCAGAGGGAGAGGTGACAATGCCGATATGCTTAGGAAATGCAGGCAAGGCTTGTTTGTGTTCTTGATCAAATAAACCTTGCTGATTCAACGTCGCTTTGAGTTCTTCAAACCGTCGTTGTAAAAGCCCCTCTCCAGCTTATTCCA
>JAWUZB010000078.1:0-12860 GCA_034110505.1 Gammaproteobacteria bacterium | reverse complement strand
TCTAGTTTTCGAATAATCCCAGGCGTCACATCAAGACCGCGCGCTTCAAGTACTCGAGGAACTAACGCCATACGCGCCACCACATCATGCTGTGTATCGACCGCCATTTCCCATAAGCCATTATGTGCTTTGTAATCACCATAGTCGCAACCATGTTGATTTAGGTAATCACGAATTAGGCCGAAGTGCCTCGCTTCGTCATCGGCGATTTGAATCCAGTCTTGATAGTATTCGATTGGCTGGTTACGAAAACGGTAGGCGGCGTCGAGTGCTAGGTTTATCGCATTAAATTCGATATGAGCAATCGCATGCATCAATATGTTGCGACCATCTTGGCTTTGTATGCCTCGACGTTTAAGTTCTCTGGGAGCAACCAATTGTAGGCTTGATGGATACCCTGGCTCGGGTATTTCCATCGCTTGCGCTTCATGCTTCAGCGAAAAACTGGCGAGGTTTGCGGCAAGGGTATGAGTTGCTTGGCATTTTTCGCTTGCGTCACCGACTAAGATGATTCGAGCTACCTCTTCAAAAAAATCATTCATGGTGTATCGCTTTTTTCCCAAGTGTGCAACGCGGTAGGTGGTTAATATCTTGGCACAATGTCACTTCGCTAAAACCGTTATTCTGGAACAATTCGGCTACTCGTTCAGCTTGATTAAAGCCGTGTTCAATGATCAACCAGCCGTTATCTTTTAGCTGAGAAGGTGCGGTTTCAATTATATTCCTGATATCAGCAAAGCCACTTTCGACAGCGGTTAATGCGGTGATAGGTTCAAATCGAAGGTCGCCTTGTTGCAGGTGCGGGTCGCCAGGCTCAACATACGGCGGATTCGATGCGATTAGATCAAACTGCTCAGATGGATCGATAGCGGCAAACCAATCGCTTTGCCGAAACTCGACATTTTCTATCTTGTTGCGCAGTGCATTTTGTTTAGCAAGCTCGAGAGCCTCGGCTTGATATTCAATTGCAATCACCTTAGCCAGCGGTCGTTCTTTGGCTATCGATAGCGCAATTGCGCCGCTGCCCGTGCCCAAGTCAAGCACCATAATGGCACGGTCTTTAGGCAGGCGCTCGATCGCCTCTTCAACCAATGTCTCAGTATCCGGCCGCGGTATCAGGACATTCTTGTTAACCTTAAGTTTTAGTGTCCAAAAATCTCGAGAGCCAGTCAGATAGGCTATCGGTTGCCCTGTATAACGTTTTGCTACTAAGTCGAAAAATGCCTTAGTGTGGTCAGCGGTAGCCAACGTATCACCATAGCCGATGAGCCAAGCGATGTCTTTTTGCAGCACGTGTTGCATCAGCACTTCGGAGTCTATGCGAGGTGTCTCTGTACTATCGTAGAGTTGCTTGGTGGCGTCGTCAATTAGCGCCTTGTAGCTGAGCATAATAGGTCGATTCTATGCTTAACAAACGTTATGCGTTGTCGCCCAGTTCAGCGAGTAAGTTAGCCTGATGTTCGGTTGTCAGCGGGTCTACCACCTGCCCTAAATCGCCGCCCATTACGGTATCCAGCTTATACAGGGTTAGATTGATGCGATGGTCGGTGATCCGGCCTTGAGGGTAATTGTAGGTGCGAATACGTTCAGACCTGTCGCCACTGCCGATCAAGCTTTTACGCGTTTCGGCTTGCTCGGCGTCTTGTGCTTGTCGCTCGGCATCTATGATACGAGCCTTGAGCATCGACATCGCACGAGCTTTATTTTTATGCTGTGATCGCTCGTCTTGGCATTCAACTACGGTACCGGTTGGGATGTGCGTCAAGCGAACAGCCGAATCAGTTTTATTAACGTGTTGACCACCTGAGCCTGAAGCGCGATAGGTGTCGATTCGCAGATCCGATGAATTGATTTCCATGTCATTAGCAATTTCATCAGCCTCAGGCAAAATTGCCACGGTACATGCCGACGTATGAACTCGCCCCTGAGTCTCAGTTTCAGGTACCCGTTGAACTCGATGTGCACCCGATTCAAACTTTAATTTTGAATAGGCGCCGTGGCCAACAATACGTGAAATTATTTCTTTATAGCCGCCGTGCTCACCTTCATTTTTACTCAGTACTTCCACTTGCCATTTTTGTGATTCGGCGTAGGTTTGGTACATCTTGAATAAATTACCAGAGAAAATAGCCGCTTCATCACCACCAGTGCCAGCTCGAATTTCTAAGAAGATATTGCTATCGTCGTTCGGGTCTTTCGGTAGTAGCAGTTTCTGTAGGTCGCTTAGCAAGACTTCTTGACGAGCTTTTATCTCGTTCATTTCGTCATGCCCCATTTTGCGCATTTCTTTGTCTTCTTCTTCGATCATCATTTGCGCTGCTTCGGCGTCGCCTTCCAATACTCTGTATTCTTGGAAGTTTTCGATAATCGGGCTAATTTCAGATAGCTCAATACTAAGGCTACGAAAAACGTTTTGGTCGCTCATTGTTTCGGGCTGCGACAGCAGTGCGTTAAGTTCTTCTTGACGATCGACTAGGTTTTCCAGCTTAAAGCGGATGGAATCTTTCACGTTTCTTCTCTTTTAATTATTAGGCGTAAGCATAACCGTAAAGCATTTCATGCTGTATCGAAGTTACGCTGATGTCTCTATTCGTTATCTAGGCCGAACAGCTCTCGGGTTGCCGAGAGTAGGGCTTCGTCATGTTTCTGGCGCAATGATTCAGTCGGGTGGTGCATAAATTTTTGCGATAGTGCGTAAGCAAAATGTTCGAGTACGACATTCGGGTCCTCGCCCAATTTTAAGCGCTTCTTGGCGTTTAGTAATTCATTTTCCGTGATCGAGCTAGTGCGATCACGCAACTGCCGTATAGTCGGAATAGACTGTAGATTTTTAAACCAATGCATGAATTGCAATGTTTGCTCGGCAACGATTTTCTCAGCTTCAACTGCTGCGTTTTTGCGTGATTCTAAATTATCAGAGACCACTTGCTGTAAGTCGTCGACGGTATATAAGTAAACATTGCTTAAATCGCCCACTTCTTTCTCTACATCTCTCGGAATGGCTAAATCGACCACTAATATGGGCTTGTTTTTACGTTCCTTCAAGGCACTTTCAAAAGCACCCTTGCCTAAAATTGGTAGGGTGCTGGCGGTAGAACTAAAGACCATATCGGCGTCGGCCAAGCGGGTCGGTAACTCGTGCAACGAAATAACCTGAGCGCCGAATTCTTTGGCTAGGCCTTCGGCACGCTCTACTGTGCGGTTGGCGACAATAATGTTTCGTACACCTTGAGCATATAAGTGGCGGCAGGTGAGTTCTATGGTTTCGCCAGCGCCAATTAACAGAACAGTTTGCTTTGAAATATCTGAGAAAATTTGCTTAGACAGTGATACCGCGGCGTAAGCAACCGAAACCGCGTGACTGCCTATGTTGGTACTAGTACGAATTTCTTTTGCGACCGAGAAGGTGTGTTGAAATAAGCGGTTTAATACTTTACCGGTATTGCCATTTTTGTGTGCTTTAGCGAACGCGGTTTTCATTTGCCCTAGTATTTGTGGCTCGCCAATCACCATCGAATCTAAACCCGCCGCCACACGAAATGCATGTTCCACGGCCGCTTTGTCTGGGGGGGCGTATAAAAATGGCGCTACTTCGGCTTTCCGCAATTCATGAAAATCACACAGCCAATCGCTGACCACCTCGATATTTGATTCAGGCACTTGGCAATACACTTCGGTTCGATTGCAGGTCGAGAGGATCGTCGCTTCAACGATTCCAGTGCGCTTTGATATATCCAAAAGGGCATCATCCAGGTGCTCAGCTGCCACAGCTGCGCGTTCGCGCACCTCAACAGGAGCAGTGGTGTGATTTAAACCGATGGATAAAACGTGCATGACTTATATGGCCGACCTTACTCGGTAAGTGTATAAAGATACGTTAGAACTCACTAAAAGCTCTAGTTTGACAACATTCTAGGCGACAGCCTAATTTCGCTAACAGGGCATTTTACCCTGTTTTACATCGTTCTAGAACAAATCGTCACTGGAATTGTGAGCAAAATTTTGAATTAGTTGCGGAATTGACCGCCACCACAAGAGCAACGCAATGGCTAACAACACTAAGCCAAACAATGCATAAGCATAATAAGCCATTACCAGCCAATTGAAGGTGATCATTATGGTTTGCAGTGAGCCAATCACTATTAATGCTCCGCTAACGATAGTGAAGACTGAATTTTGCGGGCTAGATTTAGTCTGGCTTAGGCTCATGCCAAGCATTAAATGGGTTGCTAATACCCAGCCCAATATTCCAATTACCAGCCATATATCGATGCTAATACCATTCGAAATAAAGTAGCTAGCAGCAACGAAAATGAAAATTGCTTGTAGGATTTTAGCCTCGACGACTAATGCATAAAGATTTTTGTTGTCACGCGCCTCTACCGTTAATTGCACCGCACAATTAAGCATAAAGCTAAATCCAGCAAAACAAAGTGAGGCTAATAGAATCGTGTGCATCAGCGTGCCTGACTCGGTTTGAGTGCCTATAAGGTGCAGTGTGCTTGAGATTGCCAAGTTTAGGTGATCCAAAATATCGATCGACTGATCCCAGCTGAGATAGTGAGTTTTCCATGCGCCGATACCTAATGCCGATGCCAAGCTCAATGCCAATATCAGCATAAAGATCAGGTGTAATAGACTGCCACCCTGTAGTCGAGCAAATTGCTCTGCACTGCAATCAAGCTGATTTTCTTCCTCGTTTAAAAGCCGTATTAACAGTGCTGAGAAGCCTGCAAAAATGATGAAGCTTAGACTTAAAAACCAGGGTAGGCCTTGATTACTAGACTGCGCACCGTTGATCGGCGCATCTAGAGCTGGTTGCAATAGCAGCATTTGTGCTGACATTGCGACAACCAGTAAAACAATGATCAATCCAGCAAAAGAGGAAAGGTCTTTTTTAAAGCCGGCGTCTTTCTCTAATCTAAAAACGGCAACGATTAATACCGCGGCGATCACCGTGGGATTGTTAAATCGTAACCACCCAATAGTCTCGCCAAACGGAGCCCAATCGCCATAAATTGAAAAGCCTAACTGGTTGCTAAAGGCTAATCCTAGCGCGAGTAGCGCTAAGCAGCCAACGATGCGTGCAGCCAATGGCAATACGTCACTTGTGTGTCGTAGCAGCGTTCTAGCTGGTAGTAAAAAAAGAAGCGCAAACAAAAGCCCTGATTGGCGATCTATTAATGTTGCAAGTAATGCGGTAACCAAGCCCATTGAGAGTAAAAAGAAGGCTTGAATAAGACCCTGTTCTATAACAGCAAGTTTGCTGTTTTCGGCTCGCAGTAAGTAGTCTGCGATACTATTGCTTTGGCCATTACCGTTTTGCGAGCTATATTGTAATTGGCCAATCGATTCTATAAAAAGATGAAAAATTATCAGCCAAAGTAGCGCTGGGCCCCATCCCCAAAATAGCAACAAACTAGTCGCGGGTAAGCTTACAAAAAAAGCACTACTACCGAGGTTGCTCAAAAACTGGCTGGTGGTTATGCCATGCAGGTATTGCTTAAAGCTGATCTGGCCAAAACTCTGCTTGCTGAGCAGCCGAAGCAAGCTCAGATAACCAAATACTACGAAGCCGAGTGCGGCAAGAAATCCGATGAGACTGCTGTGCATAATGAGTTGTTGAGGTGTGCGTAATCGTTTAAGGGGCCTTCTATTTAACCGCGGCATAAACATATATTGCAGTTAATGAAAGAGCAGGTTGTGACTATTTGAGGTGTAAACTAGTGAAACAACACCACAGCGTAATGACAGCACAGCATGAAATGACTAAATTAGTTTGCAACACGTTGCTAAAAACATCGGCCCAATAGTCCGCTATTAAACTCAGTTTTAACCCCAAGCTTAAAAATACCCGGCATTGCTCTATGCATTATCCTATGCATTGTCGTGAAGCTTAACGTTATATTGATATAAACACTGAGTGATGATTGTAGTTATTTCGTTTGATAAAGTTAAGTCATCTCTGCCAAAATCTAGCTGAGGATAAATTATTTCTACAATTAGTTATCCACAATAGATATCAGCGCAGCCTGAAATGATTAATAGCCGCTAATATTTTGCTAATAAAACCGGGTAATACTTGGTAATTACAATCAGATTTTTCTCTCAACCTTAAAAAATTAGCTATTTTTCTTTGCTACTGAAGTTATGCTGAGACCACTATGCACAATGTTAATTTAGCTTACTGAGTATACAATTTAAACGATGTCACACATGTCCCAAACTATGATTAGACAGCTTTGCATACAGAAACTTAGCCTAACTATATTACTTTGCCTATCACTTACCGCTTGTGTCTCCGGCTCGAACTTGCTTAAGGCTGACTTGCCGGCTGAGCAATCAAGCCACAACGGAGCTGAAGCCGAACCGCAGGATCGTGATGTTGTGATTGAAGCAAATCCCGATCAAATAGCCATCGCCGCTGATTCCGAGCTGATAGATAATCCGGATCTGCCATTGCAGGATGTCGACGCCGACACCTTGGCGCAACTATTAGTGATGAACTTCGCATCTTTTCAAGGCGATTGGAAAACCGCCTCGGCCAGTGGTATTGCCGCCGCCAATAAAAGTCAAGATTTTCGAATTGCGCGAGTAGCCACAATGCTGGCACTACGAAATAGCGACTATGTTGCTGCCGCCGAGGCGGCTCAAACTTGGTTAGTGCTGCAACCGGAAAGCGTTAATGCTCAGAATATGAATATTCTGTCGTTGATCGGGTCACAACAAATTGAAGCGGCCAAGAGTGCCATTAGCTTACAAATAGCAGAACAAGATATTGACTCGTATATTAAGCAGCTTGCCGGTCTTTTGGTGCGCCAAAAAAATGCCGAAGCAGGCTTTGAAATAGCCGACTATCTAGTGCAACAGTATCCGCAGTCAGCTCAAGTGTTATTAAGCTCGGCCTACGTGGCGCAGATATTCAAGAAATATGAAGCAGCTGAAGTATGGGCTGATCAGGCTTTATCGTTGCAGCCTGGTTGGGATTTAGCCGCTCAGCTCAACGCTAATCTGCTAAATGAACAAAATAAACTCGAACAACGCGCCGCCTTTATTAATCAATTTGTAAAAGATAATCCACATTCTGTCGCTATGCGAATTAATCATGCTTCTGAGTTAGGCCGCGCTGAAAAATACGAGGATGCCTACCAGTTGATGCTAGAAGTGCTCAATGATGCACCCAAAAAGGTCAGTGCGTTGCAATACGCTGCAGCTTTGGCTGAGCAGCTCAATAACAACAAAAAATCTAAGCAGTATTTGTCTCGGGCGTTGAAAGTTGAGCCAAAAAACGATGAGGTTCGTTGGTCGCTGGCTCGATTCGCGGTGATGGAACAGAACTATGTAACAGCCGAGTTACTTTTCGATGAGATTAAAGACCCAGGCTTGTATGTGCGCGCGCAGATTCAAGTCGCTAACATGCGTAATCAAACCCAAGGTGTTGAAAGTGCCGTAAATACTTTGCGCGCCTTGCAGCCTCGAACTGAAGATGACTATCTGCAAGTTGCCATTACCCGTCACTACCTATTGATGGGCGCTTATGAATACGATGAGGCATTTGGCTACATTAACGAAACCTTGGTGTATCTACCCGAAAACCCAGAGCTATTGTATGCGCGTGCGCTGGTCGCTGCTGAGTTGCGCAAAATTGATATTGCCGAGCAGGATTTACGCGCGATTATTGCCAAACATCCAGAGCATGCTAACGCCTTAAATGCGCTAGGCTACACACTAGCGGATCAGACAGATCGTTACGACGAGGCTAAAGAATTTATTCTTAAAGCCTTAGCATTACGACCAAATGATGCGCATATTTTAGATAGTATGGGTTGGGTATTGTATCGTTTGAAAGATTTTGATCGCGCAATAGAGTTTTTACAAAAAGCCTATAAAACCAGCCCTGATGCTGAAGTGGCGGCCCATTTAGGCGAGGTTCTATGGGAATCTGGTCAGCCCGAAAAAGCCCGTTTGGTGTTTTTGCAATCGTATGCTGAAGAAAGCGACAACCCTATTTTAAATAAGGTAATTCAACGTTATGGCATCGAACTTGATAATGCTGGACCAAAAGCTAAGAGCGATTCCAAGGCAGTATCTCAGAGCGCCTCAGAATAAAATTAGTGTAGTGCTTCGATTAAAGAGATTATTTTGAACCCTTGTTTGGCTGTTTTCACCGCTGTTTCCTCTCGTTTTGTAACGAGCCTGATATTGCTGGTTATGTTGACCGCATGTCAAACCCTGCCCAATGACCCAAGCGCCGAAACTGAATCAGGCTGGCGATCCAGTGCTGATTTTTTTGTTGAACGTAGGCAATACACCAATAGCCTAAATTCATGGCGATATTCAGCTAAGGTTGGCTTGTCTACGCCAGATTTGAATGAGCAAGCCAACCTGATATGGGAGTTCGAGGATCAATCAAACAGCCTGCGTTTGTTTGGTCCATTAGGAGTTGGCACTGTAAAACTCCAATTTGATCAGTCCGGCGTCGTGCTTTCTGACAATAAAGGCCTATTACACCGTGGTAATAACGCTGAACAGTTGCTCACACGTATTGTCGGTTGGCCAATCCCGATTGAGGCTCTTAGTTCATGGATGTTTGTATTGCCAGCAATAGGGTCGCCTTATCGTTATAGGCTTAACCAAGATCAGCAGATTGAGCGACTTGAGCAGTTAGGTTGGCTAATTCAATACTCAGACTACCGTGATTATCAAGGGCAGTTGCTGCCTAGAAAAATCATCGCTAGCAAAAATCTATTGCCGGACAAGAAAGTGCCGGTGATAAAAGCTAAAGGGACTGTCGTGAAGCAGAAAAGCGTTGCGACGAATGGAAAAAGCGTTGCGACGAATGGAAAAATAGTGGTAAAGCTGATCACCAAAAGTTGGAAGTTATGAGTGAAAAGAGCTATTCGGCAAACCGAGTTTGGCCAGCGCCAGCAAAAATAAATCTTTTTTTACACATTGTCGGTAAACGTGCAGATGGTTACCACAATCTACAAACGGTATTTCAATTTCTTGATTACGCTGATGATTTGTATTTTGATTTAAATCGTCAAGGCCGGATTAGCCGAAATTATGATTTGGGTTTCTCTGAAGAGGTCGATTTGTGCTTACGGGCGGCGACGCTGTTAAAACAATATGCCGAGCCGCACTGTGGCGTCGAGATAGGCATCACTAAGCGGATACCCATGGGCGGCGGGCTAGGCGGAGGCAGCTCTGATGCCGCCACTGTACTGATTGCATTGAACGCTCTTTGGAATATTGGGTTGAGCCGCCAGAAGTTAGCCGAAATCGGCCTGCTTTTAGGCGCGGATGTGCCAGTATTTGTGATGGGCAGATCAGCTTGGGCCGAAGGTGTTGGCGAGCAATTAACGCCGCTGAAATTGGCTGAAAAGTGGTTTCTGGTTTTAAACCCTCAAATAAGTGTGTCAACAGCGCAAATTTTTAGCAATAAACGTTTGACACCGACCCCTCAGATGAAGAAAATACGCGCTCTCGAAGAAGGCATCGATTCAAGCTTTGGTGAAAATCAGTTAGAAGCGATTGTTAGGGCTGAATACCCGCAAGTAAATAGTCTAATCGAGTGGCTTAGCCAATACGGACAACCCCGTATGAGTGGTTCAGGCGGTTCGGTTTTCATGCCGGTGTCTAATCAACAGCAGGGTTTAGAAATATTAGCCAAGCGACCTTCATATTCAGTTGGTTTTGTTGCTAAAGGGCTAAATATTCACCCTTTATTGAATCTAGTTTAAATATAATGCTTGAACTATATTCTAATAACGTTAAAATTCGCCTCGGTTTACGGAGTGAACAGATTCGTTAGGCAGGGAAAGCCAAGAATTATGATAAATGTGATGAGAATGGGGCGTGGCGAAGTGGTCTAACGCACCGGATTTTGATTCCGGCATTCGAAGGTTCAAATCCTTCCGCCCCAGCCATTTATTTTATTATTGTTTTAGCGCTAATTAAGTCTCACAGCGCGGCCTTCCATTTCAACTATTTGATTGCTGAACGTGTTCGCTCAGTTCAGCATTTGTACGCTTTCGGTCAGCATTTTTTGCATTGATACGATTTCTGTGTTTTTGCGGAATTTAGTTGTTGATTTGATTTTAGCTACTCTTATTTTTAGCTACCTTGAAATAAAAAAAGTCGGCAATAGTCGACAACGCGAGGCAATAGTGACAATTGACAATCTGCTTGTTTTTTCCGGCAATGCGAACCCTGATCTTTCAGCCCAAGTGGTTGACTATTTAAAGCTGCCATTAGGGCAAGCCAAAGTAGAACAGTTTAGCGACGGTGAAATTTCTGTTGAAATACAAGAGAATGTGCGTGGTCGTGATGTGTTTATCATTCAGCCGACGTGTGCGCCAAGTCATAAAAATCTAATCGAATTATTGTTGATGATTGATGCATGCAAGCGTTCATCAGCTCAACGGATTACTGCGGTAATGCCGTATTACGGTTACGCACGTCAAGATCGACGCCCGCGTAACTCGAGAGTGCCAATCAGCGCTAAGTTGATTGCCTCGATGGTCAGCACAGCTGGTGCCGACCGAGTTTTGACGATGGATCTGCATGCAGACCAAATTCAAGGCTTTTTTGATATACCGACCGACAATATCTACGGTTCGCCAGTATTGTTGGACGATCTAAATAAATTAGATAAAGAAAATTTGATTGTTGTGTCGCCAGACGTTGGTGGTGTTGTCCGAGCAAGAGCATTGGCTAAACGCCTTGGTGTTGACTTAGCAATTATCGATAAACGTCGGCCCAAGGCAAATGTTGCTAAAGTGATGAATATCATTGGCGATGTTGAAGGCCGTAGCTGTGTGCTTATTGATGACATGGTAGATACCGCAAATACATTATGTAAAGCGGCTGACGCATTGAAAGAGCAGGGCGCAACGGCTGTACGGGCTTATGCGATCCACCCAGTATTGTCGGGTGAAGCAGTCAATAGAATTAACGCATCAACAATGGATGAAGTAGTTGTTACTAACACTATTCCATTGTCGGATGCCGCAGCAGCAAGTAGCAAGATTCGACAATTGTCGGTGGCTCACTTGTTGGGAGAATCGATCCGACGTATCACCGTAAGTGATTCGATCAGTTCGTTGTTCGTTGAAGAGTAATAGTGTTTAAGCCGAATTAGGCTTAACGACTTTAAAACGACTTAGAACACATTTTGGCTTAGGCCAGTTTGTGATGGAAACGAGAACTACCTCATATGTTTTGTATGAAGGTTCTTAAAACTATTCATTTAAAGAGATATTTAAAATGAGTGCTAATTTTATAGTAGAAGCTGAAGTAAGAACTGGTTCTGGAACAGCAGCCAGCCGTCGTGCGCGACGCAATGGTCAAGTCCCGGTAGTAGTCTATGGCGGTGGAGAAGATGAGCAATACCTTTTGGTCGATCACAACAAGATGTTCCTCCAATTGGAAGTTGAAGCTTTCCATTCCGCATTGGTCCAATTGCATGTAGGTGATGATTTGCAACGCGCTATTTTACGTGCTGTGCAAATGCATCCTTTTAAGCAACAAATCTTACACCTTGATTTTCAACGCGTAAGCCGAACAGACACAATCACCATGACGATTCCATTGCACTTCAAAGGTGAAGAAGATGCACCGGGTGTTAAGACTGAGAATGGTGTGATGACTCACAACATGACGTCTGTTGATATTACTTGTTTGGGTAGTGATTTGCCTGAGTACATCGAAGTAGACGTGTCTGCTTTGTCTACAGGTGATTCAGTTTATCTATCAGGCGTAGTTCTGCCGAAGAAAGTTGAGCTTTCAGCCAGCTACTCGGAAGATGATATGGAACTTCCAGTTGCCTCTGTATTGGCATTGAAAGGCCCAAGTGCTGCTGCTCTTGAAGAAGAAGAAGCCGCTGCTTCAGCTGCCTCGGCTGCTGCTGCCGCCGCTGAAGGCGCTTCTAAAGAGTAATTTTTATGAGTCAATCGCCAGTTAAACTGATTGTCGGTCTCGGCAATCCGGGCGAGCAGTACGCGACAACCCGGCACAATGCCGGGTTTTTGTTTTTATATGAGTTGTGTCACCAGCTTGGGGTAAGCCTCAAAGCCGATAAGCATTGTTTTGGTCGTAGCGCTAAAGTGATTATCGCCGGTCAAGAGGTTCGCTTGCTGGCGCCAGATACTTTTATGAACTTGAGTGGCAAGGCTGTTAATGCGGCTATTCAATATTATAAAATAGAGATGTCCGAGGTATTAGTGGCGCATGACGAACTCGATTTAGACGCTGGAATTGCGCGGCTAAAATTGAGTGGCGGTCATGGTGGCAACAATGGTTTGCGCGATATTATTCAGAAATGCGCGAGCAAAGATTTTGCGCGATTGAGAATTGGCATTGGTCACCCCGGTGTTGGCCGTGATGTCTCTGCGTACGTGTTAAAACAAGCTAATAAATCTGAGCAACAGGACATAGATAATGCGGTAGCGGAAGCGCTGCGCGTTATTGATCTAATTGTACAAGGCGATTTTCCTCGTGCAATGAACGAATTACATACAAATCTAGCTAAATAATAGCTAGCAAGATTAGGAACACATCATGGGATTTAAATGCGGCATCGTAGGCCTACCAAACGTTGGTAAATCGACTCTTTTTAATGCACTTACGAACTCAGGTATTCAAGCTGAGAATTACCCGTTTTGTACCATCGAGCCAAATGTTGGAATGGTTGAAGTTCCAGATCCACGTTTACAGCGTTTGACTGAACTCGCTGTGCCTAACAAAACTATCCCGGCGACGATGGAATTTGTTGATATCGCTGGCTTAGTAGAAGGGGCGTCTAAAGGCGAAGGTCTAGGTAATAAATTCTTAGCCACTATCCGCGAAGTCGATGCCAT
>JAWUZB010000077.1:0-28560 GCA_034110505.1 Gammaproteobacteria bacterium | reverse complement strand
GCGATTTTCCTCGTGCAATGAACGAATTACATACAAATCTAGCTAAATAATAGCTAGCAAGATTAGGAACACATCATGGGATTTAAATGCGGCATCGTAGGCCTACCAAATGTTGGTAAATCGACTCTTTTTAATGCACTTACGAACTCTGGTATTCAAGCTGAGAATTACCCGTTTTGTACCATCGAGCCAAATGTTGGAATGGTTGAAGTTCCTGATCCACGTTTACAGCGTTTGACTGAACTCGCTGTCCCTAACAAAACTATCCCGGCGACGATGGAATTTGTTGATATCGCTGGTTTAGTAGAAGGGGCGTCTAAAGGGGAAGGTCTAGGTAATAAATTCTTAGCCACTATCCGCGAAGTCGATGCCATCGCCCATGTCGTACGTTGTTTCAATGATGAGAACGTTATTCATGTTGCCGGTAAGGTGGATCCTGCATCGGATATCGAGGTGATTCATACGGAGCTTGGTTTGGCGGACATGGACACCGTTGAGAAAGGTATTGATCGTGTTGCCAAGCGCGCAAGGTCTGGTGATAAAGGTGACATGAAGTTTAAAGAGCTTTTAGAGAAAATTCACGCTCATCTTGATACCGGAGAGCCAGTTCGTTCAATGGCCTTAGAAAAAGACGATTTAGAAAAAATTAAGCCGCTTTGTTTAATGACCGCCAAGCCGACCATGTACATCGCCAACGTAGATGAAGCCGGTTTTGAAAATAATCCGCATTTGGATACGGTCAACGCTATCGCTGAAAAAGAAGGCGCAGGCGTGGTCGTCATTTGTGCCGCCATTGAGGCGGAGATTGCTGAATTAGACGATGATGAAAAAATAGAATTTTTAGAGGGAATTGGACAACATGAACCTGGTTTAGACCGAGTGATTCGCGCCGGCTACGAGTTGCTTGGTTTGCAAACGTATTTCACTGCGGGCAAAACCGAAGTGCGGGCTTGGACTATTCGTAAAGGCTATACCGCCCCACAAGCGGCTGGCGTCATACACACAGATTTTGAGCGAGGCTTTATTCGTTCAGAAACAACTGCCTTCGAAGATTACGATAAATACGGTGGTGAGCAAGGCGCTAAAGAAGCGGGACGTTTTCGTCTAGAAGGCAAAGATTACATTATGCAAGACGGCGACGTTGTGCACTTTCGCTTTAACGTTTAACACGGTTAGCTCTGTGCTAAGCGAACTCAATAGAGTGCAAGGCAATGACTAGAGTGCAAAAAGTATTAATGGCTCCTGAAGGTCCGGAGTTCTCAGAAATCGTTCAAGGCTATTGGCGCATGGGCGACTGGGGGATGAATTCTCAGCAGCATTTGAGTTTTCTAAAATCTCATATAGAGTTAGGTATTAGCACCGTAGACCATGCGCATGTTTACGGCAGTGGCCCCAGCTGCGAAGAATTATTTGGTCAAGCTTTAAGGCTAGACCCCAGCGTGCGAAATCAAATTGAGATCGTATCCAAGTGTGGTATTGAATTAGTCTCAGGCGACCACAAGCGAGTCAATCATTACGATAGCACAGCGACAGCGATTGAAAAATCGGTACACACGTCTTTGTCACGCATGACCATTGAGTCACTTGATGTGTTATTAATTCATCGTCCTGATTGGTTGATGGATGTTGATGCTATCGCTGATTCGTTTGCCGATTTGAAAGCCGCCGGTAAAGTTCAACATTTTGGGGTGTCGAATTTCACCACCGCACAATTTAGTCTATTACAATCGCGTTTAGACACGTCCTTGATCACCAACCAAGTCGAAATTAACCCGCTTAATCTAAGCGCGACCACGGATGGTACGCTTGATCAATTACAGCAACGTCGAGTACGTCCAATGGCCTGGTCCTGCTTGGCTGGAGGCCGTGTTTTCACCGAGCAGAGCGAACAAATGACTCGTTTGAACGCTACTTTAAGTGACATCGCAGATGAGACTAGTGCGGCGTCAATTGATCAAGTCTTATATGCTTGGTCGATGGCGTTACCAGCGAAACCTATCGTGATTGTTGGTAGCGGCAATATTGGGCGAGTTAAGGCCGCGGTAGAGGCGTTAGAATTAAGCCTAAGTCGAGAGCAATGGTACCGAATTTGGGTGGCGGCAACGGGGCACGGAATTCCTTAGCTGAACGTCGTCATATTATCAATGCACCGTGTTTTCTTGCCCAAGTTAATCACTTTAGACAGGACCAATAGTTTGTTTCTGGAGGTAATTTGCAAAAGATTCTTATATTCGGTAATTCGGGCTCTGGTAAAACGACCTTGGCAAAAAAATTGGCCGAGCGGCAAGGGTTGTCGCATTTTGATCTGGACTCAATCGCATGGTTAGCCACTAAGCCTCCCCAGCGAAGACCACTTGATGAGTCACTTGCCTCTATTAATTCATTCTGTAATATCAATCAATCATGGGTTATCGAAGGTTGTTACGCTGACTTAATCGAACCACTTTGTGATCAAGCAACGCAGATTATTTTCATGGGGCTGTCGACCGAGGAGTGCGTAAGTAACGCCAAAAATCGACCATGGGAGCCGCACAAATATGCCTCTAAACAACAACAAGATGAAAATATAGCGATGCTTATCGACTGGATTCACGGCTACGAGACACGCCAAGATACGTTTTCTAAGCAAGCGCATAGGGCCCTTTACGATCAATTCAACGGTTTAAAGAAAATCATAAAATCTAATGATTAGACACGCCAAAGCAAGTGACGTAGACGCCTTAAGTGCGATTTATAACTACTATATTTTAAATACGGTCGTCACTTTTGAAGAGCAGCCGATCAGCGCGCTTGAGATGTTGAGCCGAATTACTGAGGTCACCGATGCGGGGTTGCCTTGGTTAGTTGCTGAACAAAATCAAGAAACGGTCGGTTTCGCTTATGCAAGTAAATGGAAAGGCCGTTGCGCCTACCGCCACTCAGGCGAGGTGACGGTATATTTATCTCACTCTATAGCGGCTAAAGGCATCGGTTCTGCTTTGTATGCTGAGCTGTTCAAATGCTTGAAAGAAAAATCAATACATGTGGTCTTGGGCGGCATTTCATTGCCAAACGTTGCGAGTATTGCTTTGCATGAGAAATTTTCAATGAGCAAAGTCGCTCATTTCGAAGAAGTCGGTTACAAATTTGGTGACTGGGTAGATGTTGGATATTGGCAAGGTAAGCTTTGAACTTAGCGAGCCTTTAGCACACTGCCAAGTCACTCGATTGGTGATAAGCTTTAGATTAACTAGATAGACGGAGTTTCGATATGCATATGCTACTTAGCCTTTTAGGCGCCATTGTTACAATTGTAATACTGTTTAAGCGGCTCGCTGATTCGGGTATTGATCTTGCTGGGCTTAACCCTTTTTCCTCGAGTCCTAGTGCCGCAAGTGACGACCCGGAAAAGCAACTATTTAGCTTATCAGATCCGCTCGAAGTCGCTGCACTATTAGCCACCACAACAGCCAAGATTGACGGTGATCTTAGCTCTGAAGAGAAGACAATGTTATTGCAGTTGTTTCAAAGGGAATTTCATAAAAACGAGCAGCAAGCCTCCGACCTATTAAGGTCAAGTGTCTATTTGTTCGCTGATGGAAACCAAGCAATTTCAATGCCCGACAAGATCATGTACTCATCGCTTCAATCGTTTAGCCCTGAAAAAGCGCAGTCGGTGATGCGCCTGCTGAATGCTATTAGCCAAGTTGACGACAACAATCAAGCGGCTAAACAAGCCTATATTAATAAAGTTGAAGCAACCTTTGATACGCACTTCAAATCTAGCGATAGCAGTAGCGCATCTAATGTGCTTCACTAATGGCATAGCCAAACGAGTCGATTATTATGAATAATGAATCAACAATGCTTAACGGTAGCTGCCTTTGTGGCGCTGTAAGCTATTCGCTTACACAGCAACCATCACAGTTTTATTTTTGTCATTGCCAGCAATGTCAAAAGGTAACAGGGTCTAGTTTTGCGGCGAATATCATCGCCGACATTGATAGCATAAGCTGGCCGTCAGGGGAGCATTTACTGACCCATTTCGATCACCCAACAAGAGCATTCTCGAAAACATTTTGCTCTATCTGTGGTTCTGGTCTCCCTCATGTGAACAAGAGCAAGGCCAGTTTGGTAGTTCCGGCTGGTTCGCTTGATCAGCTTCCAACGATTGAGCCGCGAGCTAACCTATTCATAGCTGAAAGCCCTGCATGGTTATCCACCGGCTTATCGGCGGCCAAATACGTAAGCTATCCGCATGACAAGATTGACAGTGACGATAAGCTGGATACCGAATGATGCATTACAATCCCGTCTCTATAGACGCTCTGATTGCATTTTTCGATAACGAATTCCCCAATAACTCGCTACTAATCGAGAGCGTTGGCAATAGAAAAGCATGTATTCGCCGTACACCAACAACGTTAGATTTACGACCAGGGAATACCGTCTCGGGCCCGTTTATGATGTCAATGGCGGATACCGCCTTGTACGTTGCAATTTTGGCCGAGCTTGGTTTGGTTGCTCTGGCCGTAACCACCAGTTTGAACTTTAATTTTCTAAGGAAACCGAGTGCTAATGCAGATGTAATCGCAAACTGTAACTTACTCAAAGTGGGTTCCAAGTTAGTTGTTGGCGAGGTTACTCTGTATTCCGCTGGCGACGAGCAGCCGATCGCGCATGCCGTTGGTACTTATTCCTTGCCTTCGTGAGATTCTAAATTAGGTCTAATACTTGATTCAAGTGCTGAATATGATGGGTTGGGCGTTCACTTAAATTGCCGAATGAATCCTCTAATATTAATTCTTTTGGATTATAAAAAACGCCACCTAAGCCAGCTCGAATAGCACCCGCTACATCATTGGTCGCATGGTCTCCAATTTGAATTGCATCTTCGGCCGATACTTTTGCTCGCTCCAAAGCAAGTTCGAAAACTGGCGCATAAGGCTTGTGTGCACGCGCTTGTGCGCTAACCGTAACATGATCTACTTTGTTATGAATATCCAAAGCGTGAATTTTGCCTAACTGAATCTGCTCCATGCCATTAGTGATAAGGCCAGTAATAATTCCGCGACTGGTCAATTCGGCTAGCACTTCGACAGCACCATCATGAAATACCACATTATTCGAGCTTAAGTTTTCGTAGTGGTCAAACATATTTCTGCCAATTGTAAATGCTTGCTGACCATCAGCGGCGCCGGTGGCTTTGACACAACTGGCAAAACAGTTTACGAATTGCTGCTCTGGAGTTATCTGTGTCTCGAACATGGTTGCCCATAGGTTCGCCGCCGTGACTCTTAGCGCGGTAAAGAAAACCTCTTTATTATCGGCTCCTAACTGCGCTTCAAAGTCGAAGTACATTCTGGCGAATAACTCGCGTACAGGTATTTTGTTTTCAACCAATGTCTCATCTAAGTCGAAGAAAACGGCTTTTAGTTTGTTACTCATAATTTTGTTGTAAAAAGTGATAGTTGCTTAAGGTGCTAAGGTGCTGTTTAGCACCATCGCTAATGATTTAATTTAGTCGTTTAAAGTTGCCAGTGCTTTCTTGCCATGCTCGTTTCAATACAAATTCTCGGTCTAGACCTAATGAAAATCCGGCTACTTTAATGGGCCGGTATCCGGCGTCTGCTGATAACTCGCTTGAGTTAAGAACTGTTTCTAACGGCGTGTTGTTGGCGACTGCAGAACGGCCGATCAATGCAAGTTGTCGCATCATATCTTGAAAATTAATCAAGCCAGCTCGGTTACTGGTATCGCCGTGACCGGGAATTACGGTTACAAAGTCTAGCGCTAGCACTTGATCTATGGTCGCCGGCCAAGCTTGAACTGAACCCCCAGCTTCGAGGTCGATATTCGGGTAGTGTCGGTTAAAAAATAAGTCGCCAGTGACAAGCGTTTTATCTTCTTCAAACAACACGACTAGATCGCCGTCAGTATGGCCGTTACCAGGGTGTATTAGCGTGATGGTCTTATTGCCAAACTTGAACTGCTTGTTATCAACGAAGGTATCGTTTGGTAATAACTTGGCATCCTCTCCCTGCCAATTTTCTGCATCCAATACCTTAAGGTGCGACAAGGTTCTGTGAGTTGAAACCACTTGAATGCCTGGTTTGAAGCCAGGATTGCCATGAGTGTGGTCAAGGTGATAGTGAGTGTTGACCAATAATACTACTTCTTTACCGGTTAATTGCTCTGCCTTCTGACGAATTAACGAGCCTTGCATGTTGAATGTCATACTGTCAATCACCACGGCCCCAGCATCGGTGTTGAGCACTGTCGTGTTGCCACCGACGCCACGAATCACATGAATGTCATCATTTATTTTTTCGACTGATAGACTGCGAATATTAAGCAAAATATAGATTATAAAAATTACTACTAGCAATAGCAGCGCAACAATGCACTTTTTCCAAAATTTCATACTTTAGTGTGCCTATCAGCTTGTTTTTATTATAGTAAGACACTATAAATCATATCTAATGAGCGTTGCGAAAATGGTTTTGCGCTACGCAGACAGAGGAGAAACATGTCAAACACCCCATCAGAAGCGAGAATTGAATTGGTACAACTTGCCAATGGCGATATTGCATTACGCCACTCGGACAATCCTGAACAGCCGTTAGTGGTGATTACCATTTCTGATCAGGTTGATGATTTAATGCCTATGGATAAAATTGATATTGCTCAATCAATGGTAGAAGCTGGTATCGAGCGTTATAGAGATATTCAAGTCGAGCGTGTAGAAGAGTCGCAAACGGTCAACTCTGGGATGTTGCACTAATGTGGTATGCGGTAATTAGCCAAGACGTAGAAAACAGTTTGCCGTTAAGAAAAATACATCGGCCTGCGCACCTCGAGCGGCTTAAACAGCTAGATAGCGCCGAGCGACTATTAATCGCCGGCCCTCATCCTGCCGCAGACAGTGCCGAACCGTCGGACTCCGGCTTCACTGGCAGTTTAGTGGTTGCTGATTTTTCCTCATTGGATGAGGCGCAAAAATGGGCTAATGCAGACCCCTATCTGGTCAATGGAGTTTATCAATCGGTCACCGTAAAACCGTTTATTAAGGTGCTTCCTTAACGCTAATCAAGCTTGATCAGCGTTATATTTAAAAATTGCTTAGTGAGGCCACAAAAAACCACTGCCAGAGCCAGTCGCAATTAATCTAAACTACGTTCTTGGAACTGAAGTTCCGATAAACGCCTGTACAGCGCAGAACTCTCTAGTAGCTCATCATGAGTGCCTTGTGCCACAAGTTTGCCTTCATCCAGCACGGCAATTGAGTCAACATTGCGAATGGTTGCTAAGCGGTGCGCAATAATCACCGTTGTGCGACCTTGCATTAAATTTTCTAGGGCTTGCTGAACACGGTGTTCGCTTTCAGCATCTAGTGCTGATGTCGCTTCATCCAATAGTAATATTTTCGGATCCTTTAAGATCGCCCGAGCTATTGCTACACGTTGACGCTGCCCTCCGGATAATCGAACCCCTTGTTCGCCCAAGAAGCTTTCATACCCTTCAGGTAATTTCTCGATAAAGTCATGTGCATTGGCGGCTTTAGCCGCGGCGATCACTTCCGACTTGCTAGCGCCTGGCTTACCATAGCGAATATTGTGCATTACATCGCCGCTAAATAAAGTCGGTTGCTGAGCCACTACTCCGAGTTGCGAGCGAAGGTCTTGCGGGCTTAAGTCGCGTATATCGATATCCCCTAGAGAGACGCTGCCTTTATCGGGATCATAGAAGCGTTGTAATAATTCGAAAACGGTTGATTTGCCTGCTCCGGATGGCCCTACTAGGGCGAGCGACTTACCTTGCTCTATAGTTAGACTTAGGTTTTCCACGGCCGCGTGATCAGGGCGCGATGGGTAGGTGAAGGTGACATTGTCGAAAATCATTCGAGAGCCAATAGAATCAATGCTCTTCGGGTTAACCGGCAGTTCAATGGCACTTTTAATCGACAAAAGCTCGAGCAACCTCTCGGCCGCACCGGCGGCACGCTGTACCTCACCGATGACCTCTGAAATTGTTGCCACCGAACCGGCGACGACGATCGCGTAGAACACAAATGCGCCTAATTCACCTCCCGTCATAACACCGCTGATTACATCATTGCCACCGACCCAAAGCATCGCCGCTATGGCGCTGAATATAAGCGAAATAACCACTGCGATAAGCATGGCTCTTTGTTTAATTCGCTTGCGGGCAATATTAAATGCTCCTTCTACATGGCCTTCAAAGGCTTTACGCTCATTGTCTTCTTGGGTATAGCTTTGTACCGTTTTAATTTGCTGAATAATCTCACCGGCATGGCTGCCAACATCGGCTATGGTGTCTTGGCTTTCACGTGATAGCGATCTGACCCGGCGGCCATAAAGTAAAATCGGAACCAATACGATCGGCACACCCGCGAGTACAAAGCCGGTGAGTTTTAAATTGGTTATTAGCAGTAATATTAGGCCACCAATAAAGGTTAAAATTGACCTCAATGCCATTGACGCGGAAGAACCGATAACGGTTTGTAGCAGCGTCGTGTCAGTGGTCAGACGAGACATAATTTCGCCGCTTCGATTTTCCTCAAAGTAACTCGGGTGCAGTGTTATTAAGTGATCAAACACCGCCTGGCGAATATCCGCAGAAACTCTCTCGCCTAACCACGAGACCAAATAAAATCTAGCATAAGTACCAATCGCCATTAGTATGGCAATCGCTACGATGAACAAAGCCGCATTGTTTAACTGCTCGAGTGAGCCGGCAACGAAGCCGTCGTCAATCAATATTTTAACGCCTTGCCCCATTGCCAGTGTTATACCCGCGGTGAACACCAACGCGCAGCCCGCCGCTACCAGCGTGCCCTTGTAATTGAGTAAGAATTTGCCTAAACGAAGCAGTACAGAATGATTTTTGCTGGGCATTGATTAGTTTCTATGGGGTTGATGAGCTAAGCTTTTGAGGACTCGATGGTCATACGCGAGGAAAATCGCCGCTTTACTTCTCGAGGTGGACGAAACGGTATGCAATAAAATTTTATAATGGCTGATCCATGCAGTTTTAACCTACAACTTAACAGATAGGGTGCATTTAGCAGACTTCAATGCTTACCAAAACTGGATTCGGCTCAAGACGTAATAAACGTGGGCGTGGTAATGACTATTCTATTAGCAATCGATTGATGAATGCCGGCTGATCTGAATTGTCATATCAGGTACATGGTTTAAGCTTTACTTCATATTTTTCGGGGCCGGTGGCAATGCTCGTTATAAAGACAATCAAGCAATCGAGCGTTAGCTATGTGCTATGCGTTTGTTTAGGTCTATTTAGATCACTTTTTTTGCCGTATTATTTGCACTTAAACGATTGGAATGTTTAAATTTTTCACAGCTCTGCTGTTAAACTTGTTTATTAATCCGCGGCCGCCATATAGTCACCAACAACATAATTAACAGATACTCGTAACATGCCAATCTTATCTTCTATTGAAATTGAAAAGTCCTACCTTCATTTCTCGGCTGCCCATTTCACTATTTTCTCGGCGACTAATCGTGAACGATTGCATGGTCATAACTGGCGTATTGCGGTCGAGATTACCGGTGAAATTGGTGATAACGGCCTCTGCTTTGATTACGCTATATATAAGAAAATTCTGAAGGATTTGTGTGCCCAATACGATGAGTACACCTTAATTGCTGAGCAGTCGCCGTACTTAAAAATCACTGAGGACAGCGAGTTTTATTATATAGAGCACAATGGTCGTACTCAGCCGCTATTAAAAACCGACACAATTTTGATGCCAGTGCAAAATGTTACGATAGAATCGCTAGCAAGTTATTTCTTGCAAGAGATGGTTAAAGATAAAAACCATCTTGATGAGTTGAAAATTCACGCATTTGAAATGCGAGTTTCATCGGGGCCAAACCAATGGGGCATTTGTCGTTGGAGCCGTTAATGTCTGAATTTGCCATCCCAAATAGCGCAATTCAGGAACGCCGAGAGCGAGTTTTTTTGGTCTTGGCGGGCTTTTTCTTATGTGCCATGACCTTGCTTAATGTGATTGGTATAACACGCTTTGTTCAAGTAGGGCCAATGCAGTTGGCTGTTGGCGTACTGGCCTACCCGTTAACATTCTTATGTACCGACCTAATCTCTGAACTATATGGCCGAGCGCGAGCCAATTTCATGGTTACCGTTGGCTTGCTTCTGAACGGTTTTATCTTGGCCATTATGTGGCTTGGTAACGCCTTGCCAGCAATCGACCCAAGCATTCAGCCGCCATGGCAAACCCTATCTCTAGCCAGTGACGTTGGCCTGCCAAACGGGTCTTCAGTCAGTGGTTCCGTAGAATTGTTTAGTTTGATTTATGCCAATACCACCGGCGCTGTATTCGCCTCGATGGTGGCCTATATTTTGGCTCAATATATCGATGTTTTTTTGTTTCATTGGATCAAGAAAAAAACCAATGGTAAGCACCTTTGGCTGCGCAATAATGGCAGCACTTTGGTCAGTCAGGCGGTCGATTCAATCACCGTAATCAGTATTACTTTTGGCGCGGTATTACTATCCGGTGATATGTCGCTTGCTGTTGTACTTGGCCTAATGCTCAGCAATTACCTATTTAAAATGGCGTCAGCATTAGCCGATACGCCGATTATCTATTTGTTAGTATACAAACTACGACCCTATCTCGAGCTGCACGAGGTTGATCACAACAATGGTGGTTTAGGTTCATCTCAAGGAGATCAATTTTGAACCAAGTTTCGAACCAAGACGGGAGCAACGTTGTGACCAAAGTTTTGCTTATTACTGGTGCCAGCAAAGGTATAGGCTTGGCAACCGCTAAGCACTTTTGCAGTCGCGGCTATCGAGTCATTAACATTTCGCGTTCGCCCTGTGAGGTTCTAGGCGTGGTGAACTTCTCGGCCGACTTGCTCAGTCATAGTTGGCTGGTCGAGCAGGGAGCGGCCTTACTCGAGGCGCTCGGCTCGCCGCAGCAGATTGTGTTAGTTCATAACGCCGCAATGATGACTAAAGAGAGCGTATCGTCAATAGATGCCGACACCTTGCGACGCGTACTGCAATTAAACGTGGTGGCTCCTGCCGAACTAAATGCATTATTGATTCCGAGAATGAAAGAGGGCTCGTCAATTGTTTACATTAGCTCAACCCTTGGTCGCAAAGCGGTCGCTAATACACATGCTTACGTAGTTTCTAAACATGCGGCGATTGGTCAAATGCGAGCCACATGTCAAGACCTCGCGGGCAGCATGATTCATACTGCTGCCATTTGCCCAGGCTTTACCGAGACCGAGATGTTGAGTGAACATTTAGGGGCTAATCCTGAAATCTACAAGCAAATTACAGCAAGCATCGCCCACGGACGTCTAGCGCAGCCAAGCGAAATTGCTGATACCATATGGTTTGTAAGTCAAAATCCAGTTATTAACGGCGCTATTTTAGACGCTAACCTTGGCCAAATTGAAACTTAAGGCAAGTCATAAGGTGTTTGCTCTAGAATCTTCGCTCTAAGGTGTTTGTCGCCCGCACAACGACGCTCTATAATAATCACAAATCCCTCGACTACGTTATCTCTTGAAACAACCGCCGCTTAAACTCAAAGACGAGCTAGATTCTCATGCACTGGCGACGGCCAGCTTAGAGAATCTGTATCGTATTTTTACTGTGCCTGAAGCACCTAATAGTACTTTGGGTGCCATTGACAAGGAAATTTCTGATAACTTGATGGGCTTTCTGGGTGATCGTATTGTTGCCCGTGAGCGTTCACTAACGGCAATTGAGGAAGACTTCTCAAACCCACAGATTCCTGAAGTACCGCAATTCGTATCTGACTATACCGAGTTCGTGCTTGATAAGCTGGTAGCGCACTCAGTGCATACTTCAGCACCTGGTTTTATCGGCCATATGGCGACTCCGATACCCTATTTTATGTTGCCTCTGTCGCGCATCATGATGGCGCTCAATCAAAATTTAGTAAAAATTGAAACGTCGAAAGCTTTCACCCCGCTCGAACGCCAAGTTCTGGGAATGCTGCACGGTTTAGTCTACGAGCGCGATAACGCATTTTACCAAGAGAACCTGCACAATAGTCGTCGCGCTTTAGGTATTTTTTGCTCCGGAGGGACCACAGCCAACCTCTCGGCACTGTGGGTGGCTAGAAACCAAATGTTTAAGCCGACTGACGGTTTTCGCGGAATAGCCAAAGAGGGCTTTGCGCGAGCGCTTAAATACAAGGGATACGATGATGTTGCGATTGTTGTTTCAGAGCGTGGGCACTATTCACTCGGTAAGGCGGCTGACGTATTGGGTATTGGTCGTGACAATGTAATTTCGATTAGAACTGATCGAAACCATAAAGTAGACGCCCAGGCAATGCGAGCCAAGTGCGCTGAGTTAGTGGCAAATAACATTGGTATTATCTCAATTGTTGGTATTGCCGGAGCGACTGAAACTGGCCAAGTTGACCCGCTCGATAAGTTGGCTGAAATTGCCGCTGAATTTGAGACACATTTTCACGTCGATGCCGCGTGGGGCGGTCCAACGCTGCTGTCGAACACCCACAAACATGTAATGAAGGGTATTGAGCTCGCTGACTCCGTAACCATTGACGCGCATAAACAGCTATACGTTCCAATGGGCGCTGGCATGGTGGTATTCAAGGATCCAACAGCAATAGCCGCAGTAGAGCATCATGCCGAGTATATTCTTCGCGCCGGTTCAAAAGATCTAGGTCAATACTCTATTGAGGGCAGTCGACCTGGCATGGCGATGTTAGTGCACGCCGCGTTTCATATTATTGGCCGTAAGGGCTATGAAATATTGATTGATCAAAACGTTAATAAGGCCAAAACGTTTGCTCGAATGATTGATGCCGAAGCCGACTTTGAACTGATGACTGAGCCTGAGTTGAATATCCTCAATTACCGTTATGTTCCGGCTGCGGTTCAAGCCAAGCTCGCGGCCGCATCGCATCAACAACAAAAAGTAATTAATGAAATACTCGATAGGGCCAATAAGCGTATGCAAAAGCAACAGCGCGCAAGCGGCAAAACATTTGTCTCAAGAACACGCTTTTCACAATATAAATATGGAGGCGAAGCGGTCTCGGTGTTTAGAGTGGTAATGGGTAACCCAATGACGACCTTAGAAACTCTGGGTGCCATTTTACAAGAGCAACTTAATCTGGCTAAGCGCAAGGGAACGGCCGACATTATTAATGAGATTGCTGCGCTAGGCTAAGTAGGCATTGAAAAATGATTACATCGCAATAGGCCGCTATTTTCCGCGCCAACTATTTAGTTAGCCTCAACCATTGCTCTGTGGGCCCATTTCTTTAATCTCATCTGCTGTTCAATTTATTCTAGGCTAACGACTGACCTGGTTAGCCGGTTTATTGTGCTACTTATTTAGAGTCATGGATTTGACCTAGGTCAGTGTTAAAACGTCTAGTAAGAGGGATTTCAATAGGCTACATATTCGGATCAGGCTCAACGCCGAGATAATTAAACTTAAATTTAATTGAATGCCGATTAGTGGCTGACGTGTTGTTGACGATGACTCAGGTAGGGTGTGGCTGATAGCAAATGAGAGAAAGATATGGCTCAAAAACGGAACGGTATATTTTGGTTTACTAACGACCTAAGGTTGCATGATAACCCAGCCTTAATGCGCGCTAATGTATCGCTTGATGAGCTGTCATGTGTGTACATTTCAAGTTCTAGCGTCAACTCACCAACACCTTATTCGATTACCAATATTGGCGAAAGTAAGACGCTCTTCTTGCAGCAATCGCTGGCTAACCTGAATCATAATCTTAGGCTCGTTGGTCAAACCTTGATTAATCTTGAAGGTCATTCTTTTGAGGTTTTGGGTGGCCTTATTGAGCAACTTGACGTCTCAGATATCTTTCGAAGCGATAATGTTGGTACCTACGAAAACCAAGTATGGCTAGCATTGCAGAAAACGTACCCAACTAAGCGTTTTCATTCGATTGCAACGCACACCTTGTTTGAGGTTGATGATTTTCCATTTTCGTTGTCTGAGTTGCCGCTTAGTTTTACCAAGTTTAAAAACGCAATCAAGGCATGTGTCCCGATTAAGCCAATTAGTACACTAAGCTATCTACCTCCTCAGCCTTCGCCCGCGGCTGAACGATCATCGGTGGCATTAAGCACCGACAACGCCGCTCTTAGCTCTTCGGGTGTACGTGGTATTGACAGTCTTTTTAGTGGTGGTGAGAGTTCTGGGTTGGCACATTTAAAGCACTATTTTTTAAGCAGTAAACCCTCGCATTATAAGCAGGTACGTAACGCAATCGACGGATGGGACAACTCTTGCAAGCTATCTCCATGGCTAGCCAATGGCTGTTTGTCAGTTCGCGAAATCTACAGCGCCTTGCGAGATTATGAACGAGATAGGGAAGCTAATGATTCAACCTATTGGATTTACTTTGAACTATTGTGGCGAGAATATTTCCAATGGTATGCCGCTAAGCACGAAAAAAAGCTGTTTGCATTTTCTGGCATAAGAGGGCTCAGCCCGTTGAATAGCTATTACCCAGAGCGATTTCAAAAATGGCGTAATGGCTCAACCCCATACCCAATCGTAAATGCTTGTATGAAGGAGTTAAAAGCAACTGGCTTTCTATCTAACCGCGGTCGCCAAATTGTTGCTAGTTGCTTTATTAATGAGTTGAGTATGGATTGGCGTTATGGCGCTGCTTATTTCGAAAGCGTATTAATAGATTATGACCTTGCCTCGAATTGGGGGAATTGGCAGTATTTAGCCGGCGTTGGCGCTGACCCCAGAGATAAAAGACATTTTAACCTTGAAAAACAAACCCAGCAATTTGACCCCAACGGCCAATATATCCAGCGATGGCAGGCCAATAACAACCTAACACCGCTGGATTCTGTCGATGCGGCTGATTGGCCAATCTAAATGGCTGTCAGGCAAAGGATCAATGTGGTTTGGTATAAGCGTGATTTGCGTGTCAGCGATCACCAGCCCTTAAAGCTTGCCGAAGAAGCAGGTTTGCCAATTTTGTTGCTCTACGTTTTTGAGCCAATATTATTGCGAGACCCTCACTATTCCGAACGACATTGGCGCTTTGTTACTGAGTCACTAATCGATATAAATCGAAAAATTTCTGGCAAAGTTTCAGTCGCCAATAGCGATCTCATCGACGCTTTGATGAGAATCAATCAAGAGTACCAAATTGACTCGATATTTTCTTATCAAGAAACTGGTTTAGCCAATACTTTCGCTCGCGATAAGTCTGTAAAGATATTTGTCAAAGAGAAAAATATTAGTTGGTTCGAGACTCAAACCGCGGCTGTGATTAGGCCTTGTAATAGCCGAAATTCTTGGCACAAGCATTGGCAGCAGGTGATGAAGGCCGAGCTAATCGATAATCAGCTTTGCCAGTTGCAATTGATCCATCTGAAATTCGATACCAGCGAATTACCTGATTGTTGGAAGGTTACAAACCCTTCAATGCAGTCGGGCGGACCTAGTTATGCAAGAAGTGTGTTAAGTGACTTTTTTCAATCACGCGGCAAAGACTACCATTGGTTGATTTCCAAGCCGCTGCAAAGCCAAGTTAGTTGTTCACGAATGTCGCCCTATCTGGCATGGGGTAACATCAGCCTGCGTGAAATGTATCAAGCCGTATTGCAACACTGGAACCGAGAGGGTTGGCGTAGGGCATTAATAGCATTGTCCTCTCGCTTACATTGGCACTGTCACTTTATCCAAAAATTTGAAAGTGAATGCAATATGCAATTTGAGCACATCAACACCGGCTACCAGACGATACCGTATCGTCATGACCCGCAGTCAAATTCTGACTTAATCGCTTGGCAACAAGGTCAGACTGGTTATCCCTTAGTTGACGCCTGCATGCGTTGTTTACTCGAGACAGGCTATCTTAATTTCCGAATGCGAGCGATGTTGGTCAGTTTCTTAACTCATCATTTGCGCATAGATTGGCGTCGAGGTGTTGAGCACCTTGCCAGTCTATTTTTGGATTTTGAACCGGGCATTCACTATGCTCAGTTTCAAATGCAAGCGGGTGTTACTGGCATCAATACCATTCGCATATATAACCCCACTAAGCAGGCCATTGAGCACGATCCACAAGGCGATTTTATTCGTCGTTGGTGCCCTGAATTATCAAGCTTACCGGATCAGCTGCTATTCGAGCCGTGGACTCTGACGGCGATGGAAGAGATGATGTACCAACTTAATATCGGCAAAGATTATCCGCAGCCTATCGTCGATACATCGGTGACATATCGTCAGGCTAGTGATCTTTTGTGGTCTTGGCGCAAACGAGCTGATGTAAAAAATGAAGCGCGGCGTATTCTAAATCGGCATGTGAGGTAAATATTTTATGGCGCACAAAAAGAGTAATTTGCCGAGTAAAGTTTGTTTAGTTTGTCAGCGCCCTTTTAGTTGGCGCAAGAAATGGGAAAAAAATTGGGATGACGTAAAGTATTGCTCAAAACGTTGTCAGGGTAACAGCCGAACAAAAGATCAAAAAACCCTTTAATCGTGAGCAACTATTGTCACCGCAACTATCTCGACAACAACTATCTCGACAACAACTAATGACAATGACAAATAAATACAAAACTCTACGACTGATACTTGGTGACCAGCTGAATGCGTCGCACTCTTGGTATCGAGATAAAGACTCGAGCGTGCTGTATGTTATTGCTGAGCAATATCAAGAAGCCAGCTATGTAAAACATCATATTCAAAAGATAGCGGCTTTCTTTTTAGCGATGCATGGGTTTGTTACGGCACTCGAGGCCGCTGGCCATAATGTGCGTTATTTAGAGCTGGATGAAAGTGCGGCTTTTGCTGATTTACCGGTGTTAATCAATGAGCAGTGTAAGCAGCATGAGGTTAGCCATTTTGAATACCAGAGGCCGGATGAATACCGCTTGTGGAAGCAACTTGAAGAACTCGGTCTTGAGCCAATTAATGTCAGTAAAGCGTGTGTCGATACGGAGCATTTTATGCTTCCATTTGATCAGCTAAATCGCTACTTTACAGCGGGTAAAGGAACACGTCTCGAAGGCTTCTATCGAAAAATGCGAAAAGCTCATAATATTATGATGGACGGCGACCAACCTAGTGGCGGCCAATGGAATTTTGATCTCGAGAATCGCAGTAAATTAAAGAAAACAGACCTACCGGCTATCCCTAAACCGCTGCTCTTCGAAAATCAAGTTGGAGAGCTATTGTCGCGGCTTGATAAGCATAATATTGCACACTTTGGCGAAATTGGTGAGACCCTTGTTTGGCCAATAACACGTAAGCAGTCGCTAGAGTTGCTCGACTACTTTTGTCAGTATGGCTTACCCAATTTCGGCCGTTTTCAAGATGCAATGACGGCTAATAGTGAGCATGCATGGAGCCTCTATCACTCTCGACTATCGTTCGCGATCAACGCTAAAATTCTCAGTCCATTGACGGTAATTAATCGAGCAATAGAAGAGTTTGAATCGAGGCCTGATGATATCGACCTAGCTCAAATTGAGGGTTTTGTTCGACAAATTATTGGTTGGCGAGAGTTTGTTAGAGGTATTTACTGGGTTAATATGCCCGATTACGCAAGCGCAAATGCGCTTGATGCGAGCCGAGATTTGCCTGATTATTTTTGGTCTGGTGAAACCAAAATGCGGTGTATGCAGCAATCATTGACGCAATCGCTGGAGTACGCCTATGCCCATCATATTCAACGTCTAATGGTGATAGGTAATTTTTGTTTACTCGCTGGCATAGACCCAGATCAAGTAGATCAATGGTATTTGGGTGTCTATATTGATGCCATTGAATGGGTTGAAATGCCCAACACGCGAGGCATGAGTCAATTCGCTGATGATGGTTTGATTGCCAGCAAACCGTACACAGCCAGTGGGTCTTATATCAACCGTATGAGTGACTATTGCTCCGGTTGTCACTACAAGGTAAAGGAAAAAATAGGCGAATCGGCTTGCCCTTTCAATAGTTTATATTGGCACTTCATGGATCGGCATAAAGATAAGTTTGGCAAAAATGCACGAATTGGCATGGTCTATCGCAACTTAGAGAAGATGGACGAGAGTTTACGCCGTGATACTCTGAAACGAGCCGACTGGATTTTAGATAACCTCAACGAAGTCTAAAATCTTAGGCTCATTTGCTGCTGTTCGAAAAGCTCAATCTGGTGCTATATTCGTTTTAGCTGACGCAATGGTAGCTCGGTCGAGTTTTTAATCTCGGTTACCGAAATGTGTGAGTGGACTTCACCAATCATCGGTACGGCGAGTAAACGGCGGCGTACAAATTTCTCATAGTGACGGATGTCTTTGACCACCACTTTTAGCATGTAGTCCCATGCGCCGGTCATGGTGTAGCATTCGATCACTTCATCTAGCTGTTTAACAGCGTCTTCAAAAATTTCCATATTTTTGCGTCCAGCCTGACTCAAGTTTATGGTGGTGAAGGCAACTAACTCCATTCCCAGCGCTTCTCTATTCAGAATGGCGACCTTTTTTTCGATCACACCCGCTTGCTCTAAGCGATTGATGCGGCGCCATGCCGGCGACTGGCTGATGTTTAATTCTTCAGCCACCTGACTGGAACTTCGGTCACAGTCTTGTTGTAATAACTCTAATATTTTAATGTCTTGTGATGTCAGTTCTATAGCCATGAGAGTAATATCTATTCTTTTAATGTTATATATAGGTCTAATTTAGACTAAATATTGATTCGGCGCGACTCACAGAGAATAAAAAATGCGCCCTTATCTGGATATAATTTTCAAAACTATAAAAAAACAATTTATTGAGGATGAAACATGGCCACAGGTCACCCACAAAAACAGCCGAAGGCTGTCGAAATAACGCTAAGAGATGTGTCCTTAGATGATAAATACTCTTTAGATACAGCAAGAGCATATCTAACCGGTATCGATGCCTTAGTGCGTCTGCCTATATTGCAGCACCAGCGTGATCAAGAACGTGGCTTAAATACGGCCGGTTTCGTATCGGGTTATCGAGGCTCTCCGTTAGGCGGGGTAGATCAAGCAATGTGGAGTGCTCAGAAGTACCTAGATAAACATAATATTCATTTTGTGCCTGGAATCAACGAAGATCTGGCCGCTACGGCTGTGCGCGGTTCTCAAGAAGTTGGCTTAATGCCCGGTAGTCAATATGACGGCGTATTCGGAATGTGGTACGGCAAAGGCCCTGGCTTAGATCGCAGTATCGACGCATTTCGTCATGCGAACGCGGCTGGTACCTCCAAACACGGTGGCGTACTTGCCGTTGTTGGCGATGATCATGGTTGTAAATCATCTACTTTCCCGTATCAGTCTGAACATCTATTCATGAGCATGTCGATGCCGGTGCTTGCACCGTCCAATGTTCAGGAAGTGTTAGATCTTGGAATTTACGGTTGGGAACTTTCGCGTTATTGCGGTTGCTGGGTGGGTTTAAAAGCAATCACAGAGAATATGGATTCGGCTATTTCGGCTGAAATTGACCCCGGTCGAGTTTCTATCCGTATTCCAAAAGACTTTGAAATGCCAGAGGGTGGTGTCAACGTTCGCTGGCCCGACTCGCCGTTAGAGCAAGAAGAACGCCTTAATAAGTATAAAATTTATGCGGCTTTGGCCTTCGCTCGAGAGAACGAACTAAACAAAATTGTAATAGATACCCCGACTCCAAAGCTCGGCATTATTACCTCAGGTAAAAGCTACTTAGATGTATTGCAGGCCTTCGACGATCTTGGGTTAAACGAGGAACTTGCCAGTAAGATTGGAGTTCGAGTTTACAAAGTTGGTATGCCTTGGCCGTTAGAGCCAGTCAAAACGCACGAGTTCGCAACCGGGTTAGATGAAATTTTAGTGGTTGAAGAGAAGCGCTCAGTGATGGAAGACCAACTAACCGGCCAGCTTTACAACTGGCCGGTTGATCAGCGGCCCCGAGTCGTAGGTGAGTATGACGAAAATGGCAAAGAGCTCTTAACTAACTTGTCGGAGTTAACACCCGCGATGATTGCTCGTGTTATCGCCAAACGTCTTGAGCGGTTCTATTCTAGCGATATGATCGACCAACGTGTCGATTTTATTAATCAAAAAGAACGTCGTCTGTCGCAACCAAGAGAAGTTTCTGAGCGAAAAGCGACGTTCTGCTCAGGCTGCCCACACAACACATCAACCGAAGTTCCAGAAGGTTCAATTGCGGCTGGCGGCATTGGCTGTCACTACATGAGCACTTGGAGTAAATCGCGACCAGCCCATAACTTCACCCACATGGGTGGCGAAGGGGTTACTTGGGTTGGTATGTCACCGTTCACCACAACCAAGCATATCTTTCAAAACTTGGGCGACGGTACCTATTTTCACTCAGGCATATTGGCAATCCGCCAAGCGGTTGCGGCCAAAGCTAATATCACCTACAAGATTCTCTATAACGACGCTGTGGCGATGACTGGTGGGCAGCAAGTTGACGGTAGTCTGACCGTGCCTGAACTGGTTATGCAACTCAAAGGCGAAGGCATTAAGCGCATTGAAATTGTTGCTGAGCAGCCAAAATTACACACTGGCTTGAAAGACTCTGTTGTTGGCGTAAGCCACCGAGATAAGTTGATTGAAGTGCAAGAGTCGATGCGGGAAACTAAAGGCACGACGGTACTTATCTTCGATCAAGTGTGTGCCACCGAGAAACGTCGTCGACGTAAGCGCGGCACTATGCCAGTGGCGCCGAAGAAAGCCTTCATTAATGATTTGGTTTGTGAAGGCTGCGGCGACTGCAGCGCTAAGTCGAACTGCTTATCAATAGTGCCGAAGGAAACTGAATTCGGTCGTAAGCGTAAAATTGATCAAGCTAGTTGCAATCAAGACTTATCCTGTGTGAAAGGCTTTTGCCCTAGCTTCGTTACCGTTACCGGTGGCAAATTAAAGCGCCCTGAACCTAAAGTCGCATCGCAGGTCTCGCTGCCAGAACCAATACAGCCCGAGCTAGATCAACCATGGAATGTATTAGTAACGGGTGTTGGTGGAACCGGAGTTCTTACGGTGACGGCGGTCTTGTCTATGGCTGCGCACCTTGAGTTTAAAGGCGTGGCCACCATGAACCAAACTGGTTTAGCACAAAAATTTGGGCCTGTAGTAAGCCATTTGCGAATTGCTAAACATCAGCATGACATTCATGCGGTGCGTATCCCAGCAGGTGATGCTGATCTAGTGCTGGGGGCCGATTTATTAGTAACGGCGACCGACGACGCACTGGCTAAAATGCACCATCAACGCAGTCATGCGGTGGTTAATGACACCGTTACAGCAACCGCAGAATTCATCGATAACCCCGATGTAGTGTTTAAAGTAGAGGCGATGAAAAATAGCATCATCGACGAGCTTGGTGAAGGTCGTGCAGACTTTATCGCTGCCGGCGAACTATCAGAGGGTTTATTCGGCGATCCCATTGCCACCAATTTGTTTTTAGTTGGCTATGCCTATCAAAAAGGTCTGCTGCCGGTATCGGCAAAGGCGATTGATAAAGCCCTAGAGCTTAATGGGGTAAGAGTTGAGTTTAACCAACAAGCATTTAATTGGGGTCGCAGAGCGTTTCTAAACCTAAACGAGGTTGAGCGAGCGTCAGGCGTACTGCAAAAGCGTTTCACGCCTCTTGAGCAAGTAAACGATATCGTTAATCATCGTATAACGGAGTTAACCGCCTATCAAAACCTCGCCTATGCTGAGCAATATAAATCAGTTGTAGATAAAGTAATGTTGGCTGAAACTGCGGTTTTAGCCAACTCGAATGATGAGCTTATCTTGACTAAAGCGGTTGCTAAAGCCCTGTATAAGACGATGGCGATTAAAGACGAATACGAAGTTGCTAGGTTGTTTACCGATGGTCGCTTTGAAGCTCAGCTCAAGCAGACGTTTGATGGATCTCCTAAAATTAGTTTTAACTTAGCACCACCGCTACTGTCGCAAATGTTGTCTAAAAAAGGCGCGCCACGTAAGTTTGAATTTGGCTCGTATATGTTTTCAGCGTTTAAGGTGTTGGCTAAGTTAAAAGGCTTACGCGGTGGGATGTTCGATGTGTTTAGTTATACCGCCGAGCGCAAACTTGAAGTACATCTAATTGAGGAGCTAAATTCTACTGTCGACCAATTACTGCTCGGCTTAAATCAGCAGAATCGACAGTTAGCTTGTGAGATTGTTGAACTTTACCTCGGCGTTCGCGGCTATGGGCATGTGAAAGAAAAAAATTATCAGCAATATCAGCTTAGGCTGAAACAGCAATTGTCTCGTTATTCTGAGCCGGCATCGGCTCTAAAGACAATTAACGTTGAAATTGCTAACGTCGCGTAAGCGCGGCTAGGAGCTATATATGTCAAATATTAAACACTGGAACAGCACCATAGACGTCACCTCGTCCCCTTCTTACGACGGTCATCAACAGGTGGTCTTTGTCGATGACGCGGACACTGGTTTGCAGGCGATTATTGCAATTCATAACACCAATCTAGGCCCCGCTGTCGGTGGCTGCCGAATGTTTCCTTACGCCAGCAAAGCTGATGCGCTCGAGGATGTACTGCGGTTGAGTCGAGGAATGACGTATAAATCGGCGCTTGCGGGTTTACCAATGGGTGGCGGTAAGGCGGTAATCATTGGCAATCCGGCAACGCAGAAAAACCCAGCAATGTTGCGGAGGATGGGACAATTTATCGACTCTCTTAACGGCCAATACATAAGCGCCGAAGACTCGGGTACTAACGTCGCCGATTTAAGGTTGATGTCCTTAGAGACCGAGTACATTTTAGGCATCAACGAGCAGCAAGAGTTTGGCGGGGATCCATCACCGCTCACGGCGCATGGTATTTTTTGTGGAATCCGAGCCGCGGTCAAACACAAATTTGGGCGTACAAGTCTAAATGGTGCCCGTATCGCGGTGCAGGGAGCTGGAGCTGTCGGGCGTCATTTAAGTAGAGAGTTAATAGCGGCAGGTGCCGAGGTGTTTGTCGCCGACATTAATGCTAACAATGTCAGCGCCGCTGAAGATTTAGGCGCGCGCGCTGTTGCGGTGGATGAGATTATTGGTTTCGATGCCGATGTATTTGCGCCCTGCGCTATGGGTGCGATTATCAACGACGTTAGCATAGCTAAGCTGAGTGCGCCTATTGTCGCTGGCGGCGCAAATAATCAGCTTGCTGTTCCGCAACATGGAGAGATGTTGCGTAAACGTGGAGTGCTGTACGCGCCTGATTTTGTAATAAACGCGGGTGGTATTATTGAGATCTGCCGTCAATATCAAAACAGTTCGGTTGCTGAATGTAATGCCCAGATCGAAAATATTGGCAGCACATTGATTGAAATTTTTGAGTCAAGCGCGGAGCAACAGGTTTGTACTAGCGTCGTCGCGGAACAGATTGCCGAGCACCGTTTTCGAGGCCCTGAGGGCCTCTACTCAGTAGCCTAGGCTAAGCTAATGAGGGATCGCGACAGCGTAATGATGCTCCTCACTCAGGGGCTGTCGCCATACTGTCTTTTAAGTCGCTGTGTCTGGTCTGAAAATCGTCAGACAGTTGGCACTGGTAAGCTCTAAACTGATCCGTTAATATGGACACCTAATCTTTGCTCAAAGATTTGCCGGATAGCTTTCTCACTAGCTCGCTAGCAGCGCTTTGGTCAGACTCACTAGAATAAGAAAGTAAGCAAAGGGAAGCACGCAATGATTATTGTGCCAGTCGAAAAAAAAGTTGATTGGAAGCGTCCGCCAATAGTGTTGATATTATTAGTAATGGTAAACGCCTTAGTTTTTGCGTTCTATCAAAGTGGTGACTCATCCCACCTGAGCGATGCGGTCCAGAGTTACCAGAGTGAACAGCTGCTGGATCAAGAGTGGTCCGCCTATAAGGCTTATACTCGACGCACAAACTCCAAACGTAAGCTCGACAAGTCAGATCCAAGCATGCCTTGGATTATTGTTTCAGATCCTGGGTTTGATCGATTTATTGAAAAAAATCATCGTCATTATATCAATCCTCAAAATTACTCTCGGTGGCGAAAAGATAGAGATACTGTAGAACAATTCTCATCCAAAATTAGCGCTACCGCTTATGGATTAAACTCCGCCGAAGTTAAGCCTTTGCAGTTAGTCACCTACCAGTTCTTGCATGCTGGGGTGATGCATATTCTCGGTAATATGGTATTTTTGGTGTTGACCGGCTTTGCTGTTGAGGCGGCGTTGGGCAGTCTACGCTTCTTCGGCTTTTATATCCTGTCGGGTATTGGTAGTGGTCTGCTATACGCCCTATTTGCCTCGTCTGGTGTTTCCTTAGTGGGCGCTTCTGGTTCTATATCCGGGGTCATGGCAATGTATGTGGTGTTGTTCGGCATGCGTAAAATTCAGTTCTTTTACTGGTTTTTTATTTTTACTGGGTATGTGCGTGCATCGGCAATCATTATGTTGCCATTTTACATCAGCTTTGAGATATACCAATATATTAGTAATGATGGCTCTAATGTTGCCTATACCGCGCATATTGGGGGCTTCTTGGTCGGCGCTGCGCTGGTTGCTTTAACTCAAGTTTTAAATCAAAAAGGTATTGATGAAAGCTATATCGAAGGGCGAGATGAGGCCGTCTACCCGTTCTCAGAATCGTTGACCAAGCTATATGGCTTGATTGCTCAATGTGAATTCAAGCGGGCTTGGGCAATTTTAAAGCCGCTTAAGTCTGAGTATCCAAATCGGCCAATACTGGTAGAGATAGAGTTCAATTTAGTGCGAGCTCTACACCCAAAGAAGCTTGATCAATATTTACTATATCGAATGGATAAAACGGCTAATAACAAACAATTAATTTTCGAGCAATTGAAGTTTTGGGAAAACCTTAACCCTGAGCAGCAGCAGAAAGTGAGCTTCGTTAAGAAAAGTAGCCTACTGCAGAATTCACTCGAATACGATGCGTTACCAGCCGCTGAAAAATTGTTCAACCAGCTTAAATTAGAGCACTATAATGATTTAGATATTGCTGTGTTGGCACAACGTATAGCGACTTATTACGAGATAAATAAAAATTCTGAAAAAATGTCTCAGTACCGAGCATTTGCGGTTGAGTTTGCAAAAAATAATAGCAAGCCGCACGGCGCAGCCTAATGAATAGCGGAGGCAGAGTAAGGTGTAAATTTCATCCCGTAGAGTTAGCCATCAATCATTGCCGGTGCTGTGACGCGGATTATTGTGAATCATGTTCGGATGAATCAGCCGCTCGGGCCGTCACGGCCACTGCTGCGAAAAAATCCGGCCACCAGTGTTTTGTTTGTAGTAAGCCAATGACGCCATTGAAAGGTGTGCAGCGGATTGCTCCATTTTGGAGTCGATTACCTGATGTCTACCGATATCCGTTTAATATTGGTGCGGTGACGGCATTACTAATTGTCTCTGTGCTGAGTGCCTTTTTAGGCAACTCTGGTCTGTTACTGATTATTCCGTCAATCGCGATTATGCTTTATTCTTTTGCGTGTCTGCGCGAGACGGCCATGGGCAATCTTAAAGCGCCTGGTGTTGAGGCTTGTTTTGAAGGTTCTATCGCGCCAGTTTTTTATGTCTTGATAGTAGTTTTGGCGCTTGGTTTAGGAGCCGCCAGCTCATTCGGTTTGGGCATTGGCTTTGGTATATTGGCAGTAGCACTTTATGTTTTAGTATTGCCCGCTGCGATTATACTGATCGCGGTTAAAAAAGAGCTGCTTCCAGCACTGAATATATTTGCGCTACTTTCGGTGATAAAATCAACCGGTATATCGTATTTTGTGATGCTGTTGTTTATCATTATAATGATGTCGTCTGTAGTTGCTTTAATGTCGTTATTTGGCGGCCAAGCAAACTCTTTTCTAGGGCTATTTTTTGAGTCTCTGATTAGCAACTATTACAGCTTAGTGGTATTCCATATTATGGGGTATCTGGTTTACCAAAACCAAGAAGCACTGGGTTTTAAAACCAAAGCTCAAAGTATTGAGCTTAGTGATCGCTCAGACTCCGACAGAACCAAGGCAAAGATTGAAATATTAATTAAAGCCGGTGACTACGACACGGCTCAGAAAATTGCGCGTAAACAACTATCAGCGCCCGAGGCGACCTTATGGGATTGGTCGCGTGCGTTTACCCTAATGTGTGTATCGACACCGAGTTCTGAAGCAGCGCTTTTCTTTAATCAATATGCGAGTAAACTGGAGGCTGTAGGAGAGGCAGATAAAGTCGCTGATGCGTACACCCAACTTAAAAAGAATCAGCCTAAATTTGTGGTTCAGGATCATCAGCAGCGCTTGTCTATTGCCCAGAGTCTGTTTGATATGGGTCAATATCCGCCAGTCGTTAATATGCTTCACCTATTTCACCAAGAGAGTGACAACAGCATTCAAGTAAACAAAGCACTAAAACTGTTGAGTGATAGCTTGTTGTTGATACCTGGTCGTGAAAAACTAGCAAACCAATACCAAGCGCTCTACCAAATGCAGCTAAATAAAGGTTAAATCGATACCGCCTAAACGTTGCTTATGCAAAACTTTATAGAGTCGCGCTGCTAAGCTAGCGCGACTCGTATTTTCAACTAAGATCAAAAATGAGGAAACCCATGCGCCATACCCTTTTAACTATCGTCATAGGCCTGTCTCTCGCGGCCTGTGGTGATCAAGCGGCTAAGCAAAACGATGTCTCAATCCAAATCGAAGCGCAAACGGTTGCAGCCGTTGCCGAAACAGTAGAACAGTCTGCTAGTGAGAAACTAAATCAATGGTTCGAACAGCAATATGAGACAGAGCTGATGATGAGCCCCATGTCGCTTACTTTCCTCGGTCGTAAAGATCGTTATGGCGAGATCGATGACATGAGCGAGGCGGCACAAATTAAACAGCTTGAGTGGAAGCGCAATTCAGTCGTCGAGATGAAAGGCAGCTTTGATTACCAGCAATTGAATGATGCGGCAAAATTCTCTTACGACCTTTGGGAGTACCAATATAATCAATCGGCAAAGGGCGCTGAATTTATGCGCAGCGGTTATGTTTTTAATCAAATGAATGGCGTGCATACTTATTTGCCGACCTTCATGATGAATTTTCATAAAGTTGAATCACTGTCCGACATGCAAGCCTATGTGTCGCGCTTAGGAGAGATGGGTCGAGCCCTGACTCAATTGATTGAACATGCAGAATTATCGGCTTCTGAAGGTGTGCGTCCACCGCGCTTTGCCTATGAAGTAGTCAGAGACGAGGCTCGTGCAGTTATCACTGGTGTGCCGTTCACAGAGTCAGAAACTGATTCGTCACTATTCGCCGATGCCCGCGCGAAAATTGCCAGTTTGACAGAAGCGGGTACCATTACTGAGTCGCAAAGTGACGAGTTATTGGCATCCGTCAAAACCGCCTTGATCGAAAAGTTCGCGCCATCGTATGAGAGCTTAATCGCCTTTGTCGATAGCGATATCGACAACACCTCGGCACTGTCGCAAGGAGTGCATGCTAACCCCAATGGCGATGCATATTATGCTTACCGTCTGAATGCCATGACCACTACTGATATGACTGCTGATCAGATCCATCAAGTGGGCTTGAGTGAGGTCAAGCGTCTGCGCACAGAAATGGAAGCGTTGAAAACTGAGTCAGGGTTTAAAGGTGATTTGCAGGAATTTTTCTCGTACATTCGAGATAGCCAAGACAACCAGAAATTTTACTATCCAAATACCGACGAAGGTCGTCAGGGCTATATCGATGACGCCACTGCCGCGATCGATAATATCAAGAAAGAGCTACCGAATTTTTTCGGCATTTTACCAAAAGGTGATCTGGTGGTGAAACGAGTTGAGCCGTTCCGAGAACAAGATGGTGCTCCTCAGCATTATTTTCCAGGCACCCCCGACGGGTCGCGCCCAGGAGTTTACTATGCGCACCTTTCTGATATGGCCACGATGCCGAAAAACGAGCTTGAAGTGATTGCTTATCACGAAGGTCTTCCTGGTCATCATATGCAAATTGCCATAGCTCAAGAGTTAACGGGTATACCGACATTTCGTACTCAAGCCCGGTTCACAGCATACTCTGAAGGCTGGGCTCTCTATTCTGAGAAGTTGGCAAAAGAAATGCCTAACACCTTCACTGATCTGCATTCGGATTTCGGCCGTTTAGGCAGTGAAATTTGGCGTGCAATCCGACTCGTTGTTGATAGCGGCATGCACAGCAAAAAGTGGAGCGAGCAACAAGCGATTGATTTTTTCTCAGCAAACTCACCCGCACCATTGGAAACGATTCGTACTGAAGTTCGCCGTTACATGGTTTGGCCTGGGCAAGCTACCTCTTACAAAATCGGTATGATGGACATTCAGCGCCTGCGTAAGAAATCAGAAACAGAGCTTGGTGATAAATTTGATATCAAGGCTTTCCACGACACCATTCTAGGTGGCGGTGCATTGCCGTTGAGTATGCTGGATCGCAAGGTTACCGACTGGATTGCAGCGCAGAAGTAAGCGTTTTATGATTAACCTTAAGTGGCGTAAGCCTGACGAAGT
>JAWUZB010000076.1:0-11510 GCA_034110505.1 Gammaproteobacteria bacterium | reverse complement strand
AAATCTTCAAAGCGACGATATAGAGGACTGAGCAAATATGCGCCACCGAGATAGACATGGTAAAAGGAAGACTCTTCGGACGGGTGTAAGCCATCGTACAATACGACAGGTTCTTGATCGGCTCGAAACAGCATAATTAATGCGCTGTCCAATGGTGCAATTCTATTTAGTGAATCAAAAAATGCAGCCCCAAAGCCGTCGGTATTTATCGCGTTAATAAGCGGCGCTACGATATCAGGCCAATTTAACAGATACGATAAGCTTGTCGCAGTTGACGATGTCAAATTGTCTGTCGATTGGTAAGCTGGCTCTTTCATGGCAAAAAACAGGTTATGGGCTGGCGACCGAACGGCGTAATTGGGCCGCTCTATCGCTTAAGTAGAATATCGTTATAGTGAGACCTCAGCATAACTCGACGAACGAATAAAAATGCCTGTAATGCCTCCACTTTTTGTTGAAAAACTTGCCAATAGCTAGCTATTAGCCTCGTTTTCCGCCTCAATTGGATACATTCCTAGCTATTTTTATTTCGTCCCTGAGTTATGCTGAGGTCTCATAGTATTATCTTGTTACTATAGCCTATTTCTCCAAACCAGTGCTAAGCAGCCATTAGCTAGTACTCGAGAATGTCACGACCGCTGTATTTAGAAGAACCATCTTTTAATAATTTTCGAATCATTTGTCGCTGGAAACCCCAGTGAGAAATTGTCATTGGCGACTCCCCTGCCTCACTAACAATAGCCCTATGCAAATCAGGCAAACGATAAAACGGAATCATTGGGTATGTATGGTGTGCTGTATGGTAAGGCATATTCCACAGCAACCACTGCATAATAGGCCCAGCCTTAACAGTGCGAGTATTTAGCCAAATATCTTCAACATGTGGCATTGCAGTGTGTTCCACCGTGTTCTGCAACATCTGAAACCATTTCATGGCAAACATCGGCAGTAACCAAAGAGTCAACAATAACGGGCTTTGAAAGCTTAATGATAAAATCAGAAATAGACCGTATATCAACATCATTAGGCGTGCTTCCTTATGTACCTTTTTGAGCTGCACGGCTGATAAGTAAGGCCACGATTGAGTATCGCCCGAGGCTAACTTAAACACTTCGGAAATTCGACCAGGCCAATAACTTAGACCGGAAAAATAGACTAAATAGGTCAACAATGTGAATGGTTTTGCGCCAACAATTTCGGCATCCAATTCGACATCCTGTGTGTGTCGGTGATGTTGAAAGTGCTCAAACTTATCTTGGTCGCGTCCCATCAATAAGATTAGACAGAAGAGTCGGCCAAAAAATTCGTTGAACTTTTGAGTTTTAAAGACCGTGTTGTGACTTAGTTCATGCACGCCGGCGTATAAGCAATTGATCAAAATACCCTGAAGCATAAATAGCGGTATTGAAAACAAACTGCCCCAGCTAATAAACAGCAGAAATGAATTGATCGCAAGCGCACCAATGTGAGAAATCACCTTTAGCCAGCCACGAGTATCTGATCGACCTTTTAGCGCCTTCAAAGTTTTTGCAGGTAAATGTACTGATCGTTCGAACGATGCGTCCATAAGAAAATCTTTAGTGTTAACTGGATTCTAGGGTTGGATTCATTATTGTTGCATTACCAACAATAAAAAATAGCCAATATAGGTTTAGTATAGAGCTTGAAGGCAAGCACTGGTATAACTCAATTAGGTTAAACGACACCACCCAATCTTGGTGGTTATATATGCTAAATTATTAACTAGAATGACGTTACAACCTCACTATAACGGTCTAAGGCGAGCTAAATGCAAACACTTAAAATATATCAATCGCTATGGGCGATGCAGCAACGTCGACCTGATGGTTATGAGCATGGACGCGAAAAATCATTTCAGATGATTGCCGATGCGGGCTATCACGGCGTATGTATTGATCCAACCGCCGATGAAATTACCGAAAACTTAGCGCTTAAGCCCTATTTCGAAAAACATGGTCTCGAGGTCATGGTAAATGCCTTTCCTAAAAATAGAGATGACCTGCTTAAATTGCTCGAATTTGCAAAGCAGATGAAGGCAACACAATTTAGCATTATCGGTATGGCATTCCCGATGACAGTGGCTGGCGCAATCCCAATTATTCGAAGTTGGATAGATCTATCAAACCAACATGAAATGCCGATTATGTTCGAAACGCATCGAGACTGTATCACTAATGATATGTTCACTACCTTGCAGTTACTTGATGAAATTCCTGAAATGAGGTTGTGTGCTGACCTATCCCACTATGTTCTAAACCGAGAATTATCAACCCCGCTGTCACGACAATGGGCGGCACTATTTGATCGGCTTCTAGCACGCTCAGACTCGTTTCAAGGTCGCATAGCAAACCGTGAACAAATTCAGGTGCCTATTGCCTTCGAACAACACCAAGAGTGGGTAGCGCTATTCAAGCATTGGTGGGCACGCGGCATCAACGACTGGCGAAGTCGCGCAAACGAGAATCAAGATTTAATCTTTCTCTGTGAACTTGGACCACCACCATATGCGATCACAGATGCCAATCGAGCCGAGCTATCGGACCGCTGGCAAGAGGCGTTAACAATCAAGTCTTGGGTAGAACAGATTTGGGCAAATAGTTCACCCATTAGCATCTACTCATAACCACCTAGATAGGTTTGTCATTTCTGATCAAGGTGTTTAATAAATAAGGTGCGCCGCAATCGATAGAATTGGTAAAACAATAATCGTTCGAAGAAGAAATATGCCCGCCAATTGTGCAACTGAAATGGGTATTGTTGACCTTAGAATCAACAAGCCATTCTCCGCCATATAAATTAATTGGGTCACCGACAAACCGGCCAAAACAAAACGAGTAATCGGGCTATCAACGTTGGTCGATACAATCGCTGGAATAAACTGGTCAAAGAAACCCACTAAAGTACCTGCGGCGGCGGCACTCGCCTCTGGCAGCTGTAATATTTGCAACACAAAAACCATTGGCGCGCTAATAAATTGCAATATAGAGGTGTGGTAATAGACGATTAATACCAGCACCTCAATCGTCATCGCCACCGGCAACACGGCAAAGGAAATATCGAAGATACTGCGACCAGTTACACTCATCTGCTGTTTCACACTGGGTGCGTGTTCAGCACGATAAAGCGCGGCATTCAACGACTGACTGAACAATGAGCCGCTTGGTCCCTGCGGTGGAACCTCTCTTGCATCACGTTTGTAGAAGCTATCGGCTAAACCTGATAACGGTGGCAAGCGAGGAGTAATCAAGGCCGCAACAATTCCGCAAATGGTGACCACCACATAGAACAATACAAAATTGTCATCGATTCTAGCGGTTTGCGCTATCACCACAGTAAAAGGTAACGATACTGCCGAAAAATTAGTCGCTACAACGGCCGCTTCACGGGCGCTGTAATGCCCGCTTTCGTATTGTCGAATGGTCAGAATGGTGCCGATGCTAGAGTCCCCGATCCAAGATGTTAAGGCATCAAGGCTTGCGCGGCCTGGCAGACCAAAGATAGCCTGAAACACACGGCTAATCATAGTGCCTATAAATTCGAAAAAACCGAAATCGGTAAGTAACGGTAGCAGAATATTAGCGACAAAAATAATACAAAAGATAATGCCGGCAATATCAACGTAAGCCACCTTGCCTGTGTCATCACCGATTATCCATTCAGGCCCTATCTGTAAATAGGTCATGGCGCAAAGCACGCCGCCCAAAATACGCAGAGATAACCAGATCGTAGTGGTATTAAAGACCTCTTGTATTAATCGCGACGAGGCTAAAACCTTCGGTTTGAAAACGCTCACAACAAAAGAGACTAAGCCAGACAAAGCAAAAATAAGGGTGATTATCAATGGCAGCATATCGCCCAGCCAAGCCATTAATCCGTTGGCAAGCACGCCGACGACAATAGTTTGCTTCGCGTCGTAAGTCACCGGTGTTAAGAATAATGCGATGCCAATTAACGATGGAACTAAAAATTTGAGGTGTTGTTTAACTGAAAATTCGCTGCTGAAGATATCTAGGTCTTGGGGAGTTTCACTCATATTACCCTGCTAATTAGTGCCGATGCCGCCCTATCATAAGCGGCTACTAAAATAATTAATAGGGTTACGACTATCTAGTCTGAGGCATGATAAACGCGTCACCAGAAAGTTTGTCTTAAGCATGACATCGAACCATTACGCAAGAGACTAAACTAACAATGTTGTTTTTGCAGAGGACAGAAAATAACCGAGGGGGTTATTTAGAATTGGTCGGGGTGACAGGATTTGAACCTGTGACCACCGCTCCCCCAGAGCGGTGCGCTACCAGGCTGCGCTACACCCCGATCAATAGACAGGAATATATACTAATTTCGAAGGATCGCAACTGGGTTTTTAATAACTTTTCCTATGCACCGACGCACCCAGACAATTGGGGCTGTAAAATCCTACTCAGCAAGCAGTTCTGGCCAATTTAGATCTGCGTCGTCGATAAAATCATCTTTATTTTGTGACCACTTTTGATTAATGCTTTCGTTGTAGTTCAAATACAACTTACCATTATGAATCGTAAACAGCTCAGGCTTAATCGAGGCCGTTGAGCCTTGAGATACCGCATAGGCACAGTAACCACCGTATTGCGGTGCGTATTTTTCAGGGTTAGACTGGAATAGTTGAAGGTTCTCTAAACTTGCAAATAGCCAAGTGGCCTCCTTGTATTCGGCGGTAAATTCCGACGTACCTTTCACCGGCATATTCTCGGTAAAGTAAGCTACTGTGTCATAACCCTTTATTGCCTCACTTGAAAATAGTGTGGTGTAGGTTGGATCTAGGGCCAATGCTTTCGTGGATGTCGCCGACAATAACAAAAATATTGCCAAAAAAAACGCCGCACTTTTTAAAATTTGACTCATGTTGTTGCCTCTTTAGTTTAACTAGCTTTGTCGGCTTAACTCTATTAATTAGCGTTAATTGCCCGCGTTAGTATTGATCGTCAACTTGTTACAATTGCAGAGCTTATGCTTTTTAGCCGACTAATTCATCAAGCTTTGTGGCGATCGCATCACGGCAATGATCGGTGCAGTGTCGTCGCGACTCAAACTCATCGTAGTAACAGACCGGATGATAGTGAATTTTGGCACGAACTTTTTTCAATGGCATGAGTCCAAGGAAATGTGGCAAGAAAGGCGTTTTTGCATACCAAGCATAATGATCACGAGCTTCTTGGCTATCAATTTTCTCACCGCCGTGATGAGTATAGGCAACCGTTATTGGCTGGATCGTAACTCTAGGCAGCCCTTCATCGGCATTAGCCGACTCAATAAAGCTAGATTTAAACGGTGCTACTTGCACGCCTTCAGTGCTAGTCCCTTCTGGAAAAAGTGTCAGGCTATTACCCTTTGCCAAGTGTTGCTTCAACGTTTCTAGCTGTTGACCGGTTTTTCCAGCGGTACGCTCGATAAATAATGTGTTCTGAAACTCCGCCAGCTTGCCAAAAACAGGCCAATTAGCCACTTCGGACTTTGCAATGAAATAGGCCGGCAAACGACCGAGAACGAATATATCTAGGTAAGATACGTGATTACTAACATACAGAGTCGGGCGAGCTAGACTCATTTCTCCAGATTCAACCACCTGTATTCCAAGAATACAACACGTACCCGCATGAAATTTGTGTGGGATCTTGGTGTAGCCCGGCATCTTTAAAAATTTTGCCAGCATAAAGAATAAAGGCACGGAAATTATCCACAGCGTTAGCACTATGATACGGATTAAACCTACCAAGTAATTTTTTCTTATTCTCATAATATTTTTACTAGCCCCACCGCTAGCTATCATTAGCTTACTGCAACACGACTTTATACCGAAGCAAAGCCAGCTAGTCGATAGATTTATTTACCAACGCATGATTGCTGCCAAACATTTCGTTTGTATCCACATAAATAGCCACGAAAGTTGTATTGAATACCTCATCAATAATTGCGTAATCACTTATGCGCGCACCAATTTTCAGATAACCACGTAGCATGGTTGGCACTTTCCCGCGTTCCTTTCCCTTGCCTGGCGTTTGCAAAAAATCTTTTATGGCGACACTTCGAACCTCAGGTTTTGCGCGCGGCATCAAGACGTCACTGGCCAAGTGCTTGTCGTAGAGGTATGACAATATCTCAGTATGCTCTGAATAATCTGTGCCTTTAAAACTAGCGCAGCCAAACAGTACTTCGTAGTGATTATGTTCGATGAACTGCATGGTAAATTTCCATATAAGCATTAGAATTGCGCCACCACGTCCTTCAGGCGAAACACATGCACGGCTTAACTCAAGAATTCGGGTGTAATTTTGTCGAAGACCGGACAGATCGAAAGCATGCTCGGTATAAAAGGCTTGGCCTTCTTCAAGCGCTCGGTTACTTACTAACCTAACAGTGCCGACCACTTTATTATCATTATTGGCGTCAACAACAACAACGTGATACGCCACATGGTCCCATTCATCCTCTTCGCGTTCGGTGTTTAACATCTCTCGAGTAATACGCCCACCACTCTCTTTAAAAAGAACTTCATAGCGCAGCTTCTGCGCTGCTTGAATTTCTTTCTCAGACGATGCTAAACGTACGTTGTAACGTCCTGCGGACATAGCGCCGGCAATCAACTTCGTCATCTGCTTAAATAATTTTGGTTTAATAGCCATAATATTGGAAGGGGTCGCTCCGATAAGAGTCACTCTGACAAAAGTCGCTCCAAAACTTGGAGCCATTTGATTTTACCTTAAAGGGCGACGCCAGGAACAACTTCGCTCTTATTCATAATTAATTGGTTTTTATCGACAGACTCTACAAACGAAATAGACAACACTGGCCCCATCACCGCCTCGCAGGGAGCCCCATCAGCGTAACGGAAGCTAATACCTTTGCTAGATACGCTAACATGACTAAGACTTACCGTGCCTGCGTCATCTCGGTGCATACACACAGATTCTTTTGAGCGGCTTGGCAAATGGCTTGCATGGTAATCGATATAATCATCTACCCGTTTTGAGTCAACTAAATTTAGCTTGGCAAACAACTCTTTACGCACTAACTTGACGTGCTTTGCATCAACAGAGGAACTCGACTTCGGCGTTTTTAGGTCTCTCTCAATTCGTGCTGAATGGCCATCCCAAACACATAAACGATTAGCACCGTGGTGATCGATAATAAACATTCTAAAAGCACGATAGTCGTCGAGCTCAAGCGACGCGAATAATTGCTCAGCTGTGGCGACTGAGCTAATAGAGGCAAAAAGGCGAACAATTTCCCCTCGGCTAGTCCAATTTTTATAGGTCTCTATTTGCTCAAACTGATAGTGATTTAACAGACATACGGTAACACCAAATTGATTCACAGCAATCCAAGTACCGCCTGCGTCAGCATCGGTAGGCGATAAATATTGAACACCACTATTGGTCTGGCAAGTCGGTAACTCCGCCCGTCGACGCGATTTTCGTTCATCTCTATTGAAAAACAGTTGGTAGCCGCCTGGCTCAACAAACCATGTCATTGTGCACATGGTGGTAAGCCTCCAATAACCCCGTCATTAGTCGATTTTTGATGTTCCCGGGTGGCGATCGCAACGCCAAAATCATCCGCTGGCCGCGCACCAAAAGTACGTGTCATAGCGCCAATAATGGCATAGTGATGCATGGTGTGAGATTGCAAAAACACCAGCTCACGAAATAATGTTGAGCTTACTGATTCTGTCGTTTGCTGATACTTAGAAGGCAAATTCGATCAAGGTTCGAGGATTCAAGGTCACGCAAGCCATCTTGCAATTCAATTATTGTTTGACTCGCGTAGCTAAAATCACACTCGATCAACTGATCCCGTTCTCGCTTGTCATAGCAAATAATTCCAGCATCTAACTGCTTAATAAAACATCTATAATGCTCTAATAAATGACGAAAATGAGCGCCAATAGTCGAGTTGAACGTTGGTTTATAACTTTGTGTGTATTGCTCCGGCTTTAGCAGCAACAATAACGCTGCACCCTCGTCTAATGCATCGATATTGGCTTGCAATAAATTTTTATTTTGTGACAAAAATCGTATCCTCGTTATTTGCCCAAAACAGCGGCGAACGGCGCCCAAATTTAGGCGTTTTAACATCTTATAATTATGACCTTGCCACAATTGAATATCTTTCACAATATGACAAACTGTCGAATGATTCGGCGAACCTTTAAGGTTAATTAACCGAGTAGTATACCTGCGGCGGCAATAGCGGCCGCTTCGGTACGCAGAATATACGGGCCAACGCGCATCGATGGAACCGAAAATTGCTTAAGTTTGGCAAATTCTTGCTCTGAAAAACCACCTTCTGGTCCAATCAATACGGTAATCTCGGAGCTACTTTGTGCCAAGCTAAGCACGCTATCGCCATCAGCATTAGCCACAACTAATTTTGTTTGATTGTCTTTGCCATTATTAACGCCGTTTTCGTCAGCACCTAACAATTGATCCAAGCCTTGTTCGCTGGCGATAATCGGTAACCATGGGTTCTGAGACTGCTTACAAGCCTCGATAGCCGCTCTCAACCATTTTTCTGAAGTACTATGATTGAATTTTGTTACAGAGTATTGACAGCGCAGCGGGATAATTCGAAAAACGCCCAATTGAGTCAACATATCAATCATTACTTTCTGACGGTCGCCTTTGGGTATGGCCACAGCAACGGTTACTTTTCGTGCTGGCGCTTCGAGTTGCTTAATAGTGTCGAGCTTCACCATCACACTGCGACGCTCGACCACCGATAAAGCGCCTATCGCTTCCATTCCCAGTCCATTAAAAAGGCGAACGTTCTGCCCCACACGCAGGCGCCGTGATTTAACCGCGTGTGATGCCTCGTTGGCATCAAGGCTAACCAATGAATCATCAGCCTCTAGCTGCGAATAATAAAAACTGGGTATAGACATTTCAGTACGATTAAAATATTAGGAATTAGGTGGTCGGCTAGTAAGCAGGCGCTTGATTACTCGATATCAGTTTATAGTCTGTTCACGCATAGCCGACTCTACAAGTAGACATCGAAATGCACAAGCTTGCTCGAAAACTGGGCGCTTGGCGCTGCTATCAGCGGCTCGGCGTAATCGGGTCGCTTAACAACTAATCTTGCGAAGTTATATTTGGCTATTTTCGCTACGTCGCTAGCATCACTGTCGGCTCCTGCTAGCCACTGCAGTAGTTGCATTTGCTTGTTGCTTGCCGCTTTTTTCTTCTTCTTGATTGGGAACATCGGATCAAGATAAACACAATCGGCTTCAAGCTTAGTGTCGGCAAGCAGGTCAGCCGCATTGCCGCATAAAACGGAAGGCATAATGATGGGGTTATTAGCCGCGTATTCAGATCTCGCTAAGCGTGAAAAAGCATCTTCAATCAGGGCAGCCATTAGCGGCAATCGCTCAATCACGGTGACCTTATAACCTTGCATACACATCAGCATGGCATCGCCACCCCAACCGCCGGTGGCATCGATAATTGAAACAGATTTCTTACCAAGTGCCTGATTAAATGCACCTTGTTTAGGCGCGGGAAACGAGCGCAAATAATTGACTAACTTGACAAAATCAAGATGAAATTTTAGCGGCTTTTGTTCAGCCCTATTCCATATAAGGTTTAAGCCATTAAACTCTTGGCTTAACTCAAAATCGACTTGAGAAGGCGGCTCGATGAGCTCACAACGATCGACAAGCTTATTTAGACTGGGGTTATCATTAGCGGCGCTAATGGCGACCGACGCGTGCTTTAGGCGAACATACTTCATCAGCTAGCAGCGCAGCAAGTCAATCAACAGGCGGTTTAATTAATTGACAACAATAAGCGAGTATTAACAGTTTAAATAAAGTGGTCTTCGACCAATGGGCTAACGTCAGCGTCATAATCAACTCCGTCTATACCGAACCCGAATAAACGCAAAAATTCAGAACGATAGCCATCATAATCGCTAAGCTCGGCCAAATTCTCTGAGCCAACCTTAGCCCAAGCCGCTTCTACCTTGGCTTGCATCTCAGGCTTTAACTCAAGTTCGTCTACTCGAAAGCGACTGTCCTGATCTAACCTTGGGCTGTCGCTATAAACGCATTCAGTAAATAAGCGAAATAATTGTTCAATACAGCCCTCTTGGCTACCAGCTTGCTTCATTTCTTTGAAAAGAATAGACAAATACAATGGCATTACGGGTATCGCCGCGCTTGCTTGAGTAACAACAGCTTTCAATACTGATACCCGCGCATCCACATCCAAACGAGTGTTCAAATCGGCTGCGGTAACATCTAGATGCTCTTTCGCTTTACCAATAGTTGCGTCGCCATACATAGGCTTAGTTAGCTTATCACCGATATAGGTGTAGGCGACTGTTTTAGCGCCTTTGGCCAATACCCCTGCTTCACTCAGCGCATCAATCCATAGCGCCCAATCTTCGCCACCCATAACCTTGATTGTGCCGGCGATTTCATCATCGTTAGCCGCCTCAACACTGACCTCGGAGATAATTTTGGTGTCTGTGTTGAGACTCTTAGTAGTGTAAGGCTTGCCAATTGGCTTCAAGGTTGACATGTGCGTCTCACCGGTAACCGGGTCTGTACGCCGTGGCGATGCCAAACTGTACACCACCAAATCAACCTTACCCATATCAGCTTTGATCAGTTCAATAACGTGCTCTTTAGCTTGGTTTGAAAACGCATCACCGTTAATGCTTTTAGAGTACAAGCCATCTATTTTCGCTTGCTTATCAAAGGCCGCCGAATTGTAGTATCCGGCTGAGCCAGTTCGCTTCTCAGACGCTGGCTTTTCAAAAAACAAACCCAGGGTTTTAGCACCAAAGCCGTAAGCGGCCGTAATACGAGACGCTAAGCCATAACCAGTAGAAGCGCCGATAATCAAAACATTCTTGGGCTGACCATTGGTGTGATCGAAATTCTGTGTCTTAATATAGTCGATTTGCTGAGCTACATTTTCGGCACACCCGATTGGGTGCGCGTTGGTACAGATGAAACCACGAACTTTCGGTTTGATAATCATTTTAATCTCGGTCTATTAAATACGGCTTTTGTTTTCTTAGCGTCAACTGAGTAACTATTCAGCAGCCGCTATAATAAGTCTTGGTTGATCTCAACGGCTAGTTCATCGCTCAAGCCCCTAACATAGGCACCATACAATGACTGACCGTTGCGCTGCTCGATTAACGCGCGCGTTGAGTCTTTAACTTGCTGACTCACAGCGGCTAAATTACCGGCTGCGATTTGAGTCAAACGAACAACATTGAAATCGCCATTAGACCCGGTAAACGAGTTAACCTTTGTAGCATTATCATCTAGACGCATCTTGATAACTTCTCGCAAAACGTCAGCTGGCACGGTGCGATCAGTATCAATCATCGATGTTGTATAGCTCAATATTTCAATCGTAGAATCGTTAGTTAAACTAGACCAATCTGATTCAGCACGCTGGATCACACTATCGCCTGCATTTTCGGCCGCAGCAATT
>JAWUZB010000075.1:0-9285 GCA_034110505.1 Gammaproteobacteria bacterium | reverse complement strand
GATTATACGGTCCAGCTTTTTGCGCACCGTCACTTTCAGAGATGACATCAGTACCATAAACTGCATCGTACAGGCTTCCCCAGCGAGCATTAGTAGCATTCAGGGCAAAACGAGCATTGGATGTTGGAACCACCAATTGCGCGCCTGCTTGACCAGCAATCTCGGTATCAACGTTCTCAGTCGTAATCGAAAAGTCGTCGCCCTCTTCTACTAAGCAGCCGATTTCATAGAGAAAGGATTTGTAAGTCGCGGCATCGAAACACTCTTTATTCGCGGCATTCCAAGTATCAAGCTTGGCTTGAATATCGTCTCGCTCAGCCAGTAACTGTCTATTCACTGGCGTCAACTCGTCGACCACATTGGCCAACGAGTTCCAGAAAGAATCAGCGCTGAGTTCAAGGCCAGGCAATACTTCAGATTCGATAAAGTCAGCCAAAATTGGGCTAACTTTTAAATTTGCTCTATCGGTGTAATTACTCATACGTTTCTCATACTTCAGAGGTTGATAGCGTTTGGACCATTGAACCGTGCAATTCATATTACTGAATTCGCTCTGCTCTAATTGTCCAGACGGTTGTTAATAAGTTTCTTAAGAAACTCGTATAAAGGTAAGTTTACACCGTCACTCATTTGACTTGGTTGAATCCCTATTATTCATTTCAAAAATAGTTAAGGCGTTTACTAGAAGAATAATGAATAATGCCGCCATTATTCAGTTTGCGAATGGTAATTATGGCATTTCAGCCCTTTATTCTCTTCATTTTGAAGCGTAAAGTGCGCCCATCAATTGAAAGATTGCAATCAGACAACGCTGAACACAAGAGTCTAACAACGATCTTTGTGTAAGAGACTCAAGCGATTTTAAGCACTAAAAAATTATTTGGTTTTTTATAAGTTAGCTGTCACGAATTTACAGGCTTTTTAAATAAAGCCAGTTATTAACGCAAAATAAGCAGGAAGTTAATTATGTCTACTTACAAGCAAAATGTAGAAGCAGCCGACAAGCTGATCAACGACAACGGTTCTAAATGGGCCGCCATCAACCCTGAATATACGGCTCGCATGAAGACGCAGAACCGTTTTCAATCAGGCATTGAAATCGCTAAATACACCGCTGACATCATGCGCCAAGACATGGACGAGTACGATGCTGATTCAAGCAGCTACACACAGTCTTTAGGTTGCTGGCACGGTTTCATCGGTCAACAGAAATTGATCGCGATCAAAAAGCACCATGGCACAACCAGCAAGCGTTACTTATACCTTTCTGGTTGGATGATCGCAGCACTGCGTTCTGAGTTTGGCCCACTTCCAGATCAGTCAATGCACGAAAAGACATCTGTCCCTGCATTAATCGAAGAGTTGTACACTTTCCTACGTCAAGCCGATGCTCGTGAGCTTGGCCACTTGTTTCAAGAGCTAGATGCCGCTCGCGCTGCGGGTAACACAGCGGCTGCTGAAGAAGTTCAAAATAAGATCGACAACTACGAGACTCATGTTGTTCCGATCATTGCTGACATCGATGCAGGTTTTGGTAACGAAGAAGCAACCTATTTGCTAGCTAAGCAAATGATTGAAGCCGGTGCTTGTGCGATTCAAATCGAAAACCAAGTATCAGATGAAAAACAATGTGGACACCAAGACGGCAAAGTAACCGTACCTCACGCAGACTTCCTAGCGAAGATCAACGCTGTGCGTTATGCGTTTTTAGAGCTAGGCGTAGACAACGGTGTAATCGTTGCTCGTACTGACTCCTTAGGTGCTGGTTTGACCAAACAAATCGCCGTAACCAATGAAGCTGGCGACTTGGGCGATCAATACAACGCTTTCCTAGATTGCGAAGAATTAACACCAGCGCAAATGCAAAACGGCGACGTTGTGATCCATCGTGATGGCAGCTTGGTTCGTCCTAAGCGTTTAGCCAGCGGTTTATTCCAATTCAAAGAAGGTACTGGTGAAGACCGTTGTGTTCTTGACTCGATTACAAGCCTACAAAACGGTGCCGACCTTATCTGGATCGAAACTGAGAAGCCACACGTTGGTCAAATCGGTGGCATGGTAAACCGTATTCGTGAAGTGGTTCCAAATGCAAAATTGGTCTACAACAACTCACCTTCGTTCAATTGGACACTTTCATTCCGTCAACAAGCCTATGACCTGATGGTTGACGCAAGTGAAGACGTAAGCGCGTACAACCGCGATGAATTGATGGACGTTAAGTATGACGGCACAGAGCTTGCTGATCGTGCAGACAACATGATCCAGAACTTCCAACGTGATGGCGCTCGTGAAGCGGGTATTTTCCATCATTTGATCACCTTACCGACTTACCATACGGCGGCCTTGTCTACTGACAACCTTGCTAAAGGTTACTTCGGTGAAGAAGGCATGTTGGCTTATGTGAAAGGCGTTCAACGTAAAGAAATCCGTCAAGGTCTAGCATGCGTTAAGCATCAAGACATGGCCGGTTCTAACATGGGCGATGACCATAAAGAATACTTCTCTGGCGATGCTGCGTTAAAAGCATCAGGTGAAGACAACACCATGAATCAATTTGGTTAATAGCTAGATTGAGCTTTGACTCTGGCTGGTTTAGCTTAGCGTTAAAGCATGATTTAAAAAAGGCGGCCTGAGGTCGCCTTTTTTTATGCCAATTCACAAACATAATAGTCTCCGACGTTCGCCAAAAACTAACTATTGCTGTCTCACCTTTGACTCATAAATACATTATCTAAACAATGTTAAGCTATGGTTAATATTTACAGTGGCAAAATATCTATACATACATTAACGAATGTGGCACATTCTTGCAGACCCTATTCGTAGCATCACAATTGAACTTAACTACTACGCATTATATTTAGAGATTTTTTATGGAAAATACGTCTTCGGCTCTTAGCCAAACTCTGCGCGCAAGCGCTTTTGTACTCGTCGCCACAGTTCTTATGGCCTGCCAAGGCGAAACAGTCGCGCAAACGATTGATTCAAGCAAATACCAACAGACACGCGAGCAAATGACCGTAACGACCGGCGACAAAATAGAAGTTGCTGAGTTATTTTGGTTTGGCTGTGGACATTGCTTTGCCTTAGAGCCAGCACTAAATGAGTGGAAGAAGACCATGCCTGCGAATGCCGAGTTCAGAAAAGTGCCGGCTATTTTTAGCGCTCGCTGGGAATTCCACGGTCAAGCCTTCTATACGATGCAAACACTTGGTTTACCTGAAAAAGCATATGCAGATTTTTTCAGCGCTATTCATGTGGATCGTAAAATGTTGAATAACATGAACCAATTGGTTGCTTTCTTAGCGGCTTATGACATAACTAAAGAGCAAATTGATTCGGCGTTTAACTCATTCGACGTTAGTAATAAAATGCGTGCGGCTAAGAAAATCACCCGCCAGTCTGGCGCTAATGGTGTACCGGCAATGGTTGTTGACGGTAAATACCTTACTAGCCAACAATTAGGTGGCAGTACAAGTGAGATGTTTAAAGTTGTCGATCAATTGATTGTCAAAGCAGCCGCTGAACGTTAAACATATCGAATAAAGCTAAAGAGGCTGTCTTCGGACGGCCTTTTTTGTGCCCTCGCTATTAGCCAGAAGCACACTACGACGGCCCATAGAGTTGTCTAAACAAACAATTAAGAGATTTATCATGGTAGATGCAATCATTACTCCCAAAGGAGATTTGGATATTTTATCCATAAGCGAAATCGCTAGCTTACAAGATTCAAGCAAAAGTATTTACGCCAGTCTATTCCGTAACTGCGCTCTAGCCGTTCTCAGTACTGGCGCTGACAGCGATGACGGCCATGAATTATTAGCCGCACATGCCGATTTCAAAATTGAGCTAATAAGTTCCGCTCGCGGGGTCAAACTTAAGGTCAGTAATGCGCCTAAAAATGCGTTTGTTGGCGGCAAGATTATTGAGGGTATTCGCAGTCATTTATTTGCTGTGTTACGCGATATTGTCTTTTTACAAGATCAAGTTGAAATATGGCAAAAGAATGGTGAGTCGATTACCGACATGGTATTCAAAACATTGCGTCATGCAAAGGCCCTCAAGCCTCGTCGTCGGCCCAATCTGGTGGTCTGCTGGGGCGGTCATTCGATTAGTAAGGCCGAATACGACTACAGCAAAGAGGTCGGCTATCGTTTGGGCTTAAGAAGCATGGATATCTGTACTGGTTGTGGCATTGGGGCAATGAAAGGTCCGATGAAAGGTGCAGCTATTGCTCACGCAAAGCAGCGAGTTACAGACGCCCGTTATATTGGCATCACTGAGCCAGGCATCATTGCCTCTGAGGCGCCAAACGCCGTCGTCAACGAGCTGATTATCATGCCCGATATCGAGAAGCGCCTAGAAGCTTTCGTGCGCTTGGGTCATGGGATTGTGGTCTTCCCCGGTGGCGCTGGTACGGCTGAAGAAATTTTGTATATTTTAGGAGTACTGCTGAACGCTAAAAATAAAGGCGTGATCGTTCCTCTGGTGTTTACTGGGCCTGACGTCAGCAAAGCCTATTTCGAGCAAATGGACGACTTTATCGGTAACACTATCGGCGCTGAAGCGCAGTCTTTATACAAAATCATTATTGATGATCCAGTTAAAGTTGCTTCGCACATGTGTAAAGCAATGAAGAAGGTCTACAAGAATCGTCGCCAACTTGATGATGCTTTCTTTTATAACTGGTCTTTAACTATTGAACAGCCATTTCAACATGCATTCGACCCTACTCATGAAAACATGGCGTCGCTAAATTTACAGAAAAACCAAGACCCTGCGAGTTTAGCCGCAAATCTAAGGCGTGCATTTTCAGGCATCGTCTCCGGCAACGTTAAGCCCTATGGCATTCAAGCAATAAAAGACCATGGGCCTTACACGCTTGATGGTGACCCAGAGCTGATGGCGTCTCTCGACGTCTTATTGAACAGCTTTGTAGAGCAACGCAGAATGAAGCTATCGGGCGAATACACTCCTTGTTATAAGCTGCTGTCAGCCTAAAGCCGCGAGTAAAAGGTATTTCCCCAGAAGGTCTTAAATAAAATCAATGCGTCAACCAATCAACCGCTGATTGGTTGGTGCACTTGATCAGCAGGCTGTCCGCAACACCGATAGTTGAGCTCAACAACATTTAAAGAAATCCAATTTACGCTAAAGTTTATTAAAAATAGCAGGCGCAAGTTTCATTAAATAACCAATTAAAAGTGCCAGCACAAAACCTGATGCAAAGGCAAAGCCGATGGCATTCCATGGCATCGGAGTCACCCCTTGAGTATCACTTATGTTGGAGGCCGCTATTAATCTAAAACATAAAAAAGATACGGCACTGGTACAAATTGCCGCCAAAAAAGACGGCAACAAAACGGTTTTATACATCCAGTGCAGGCCTATCGCGATAAACAGCGAAGCTCCTGTAATGATTATGGGAGCATACTTAATCAGCATATAGGGTCAGCCAATTAATCAATTTAATATTCCTAAATCGGTTTTTTTATAACGTGCCAAAAACGGAGCGGTTAGGCTGGTCACGTAGATGTATTGTCTAGACTCAGTGACACCTGTGGTTGCATATGCGGCACCGTTGGGCGCTTGTAAATTCTCCATTACGTTTCCGTTTTCATCAATTGCCACCACCATTCCATAAGGCAAAACTTGCGGACCCAATGCTTGAGGCAAACGCTGAATCACTTTTCGCCAAAATGGTTCACCGGCTAAGTCATCTAAGATATCTGATCTCGGTGCGGTAATGCCAATCCAGTAACGTCCGTTGTTACCAACATGAACGTTATCTGGGAAGCCTGGAAGGTTATCAATGATAACTTCAGATTTACCCATATCGACGCCGGATATCCAATACTTCCAAACTCGGTACTCACCGGTTTCGGCAATCAGGATAAACTGGCCCTGTGGGTCTGCAGCGACACCATTGGCAAAGGTTAGGTTGGCTAATATGGTGCGCGTTTGACCACTCGCTGGGTCAAACTCAATAACCCGGCCATTATCGCTATGTTCCATTATGTCGAGCAAGCTCGCGGCTAAGGTGCTGTTATAATCCTTGGCGGCAAAACGCGTTGATGCGTCACTAAAATAGATTTTGCCATTCGGCGCTACCGCAACATCATCGGCGTAGCGCACGGCAATACCATCTACCTCAGTCACCACCGTGGTCAGCTCGCCTAAAGGTGATAACTTCATCAGGCCTGTATAGGCGTTAGCGATCCACAAATTACCGTGCGCATCAAAATCCAGACCTAACGGTCTACCACCGACATCGATAAAGGGGACACCTTCGGTTTGATTACCGTCCCAGCGCACTAGCCATCCTTCATGCGAGGTGGCAATAACGCTACCGTCAGGGCTGACCACCGCGGCTTCTGGGCCGGACATGCCCCCCATCGTCAGTTTTTCGAATGACTCCAACTTTTGATTGGCGGCGAACTTACCGACGTAACCAAGGTTGATCGGAGCCTTCCAACCAAGCGGATTAACCTCAATAGGCCAGGCCAACAAATACGCAAGGGTAAAGACAATACTCAAACCTAGAATATTCAGTAGCGCACGCATTAAATTGTAAAACCGCCATCAACAACAATGCACTCACCGGTGGTATAACTACTGGCATCTGATGCCAAATACAGTACCGTACCAGCCATTTCGTCTGGCTCGGCATGTCGTCGCATCGGGATTGTCGCCATTGCCGCTTTATGCATACTTTCATTCTCAAATAATGCACCAGCGAATTTGGTTTTGGTCAAACCAGGGAGCAGAGCATTAACACGAATGTTGTATTCGGCACATTCTTTAGCAAAAGACTTGGTCATGTTAATAACCGCAGCTTTAGTAATTGAATAAATACCTTGGTGCATACCAGGCTGCAATCCATTAATCGACGCGGTGTTGATTATTGAGCCGCCGCCATTTTCACGCATCAGCTTACCGCCCTCGATGGACATAAAGAAGTAGCCGCGAATATTAACGTCAACAGTTTTGTTATACGCGCCCAAATCAGTATCTAATATGTGGCCGAAGTAGGGGTTGGTTGCCGCATTGTTAACCAGAATATCCAGCTTGCCGTGCTTCTCTTTAATTTTGGCAAAGGTTTCGGCAATGTTATCCATATCGCCGATATGACAAGCCATTGTCTCTGCCGAACCACCCGCTGCTTTTATCTCGGCCACGACTTGGTCACATGACTCAGCGCGACGGCTAGAAACGATAGTATGAGCACCTTGCTCGGCTAATAGCTTGGCGATAGACTCGCCAATACCTCGGCTAGCGCCTGTGACTAATGCCACTTTACCAGTTAAATCAAATAGTTGCGTACTCATACCTACTCCTTAATAGATTCTAATTGTTATCGTATTAACGTAAATGTAAAGGCTAAACACCGATGCGCATTTTGCCAAGAAAATCCGCTTTACCCAATGGAACGCCCTTCATTCTTAAGATGTCGTACGCCGTGGCAATATGAAAATTCAAATTAGGTAATGAAAATGACAAAATAAAATTCTCAGCAGTAAACGGCATTTCATGCTTACCAAATTTAAACACCACTGTCTTACCTTGTGCCGAGTTGACTTCATCGGCCGACACCGCTTTTAATTCCTCAATGGTATCTGCGACCATCTTCTGCAAGCCTTTATAGTCACGTTGTTCAGTGGTTTTTGGCGGGCTACACTCGCCACTTTGTAATGATGCAAGAGCATCTATAGAATGCTGACGGGCGCAATTAACCTGAAATAGAAATGGCAACATATCGTTGTGCAATTTAGCACCAACAAATTGGTCAGCATCAATACCGTTTTCAGCGGCAAATGCCGCGCCTTTTTCTAATACAATGGCCATGCCACTTAAGGCTTGCAGGTATGACCCGACACTAATATCGTAAAGTGAATTACTCATTGTTTACTCCTTGCGCCTATTGGCAGCAAAATTAATTTCTATGTTTTAGTTCTTTTTGACCACACTTGACTTTAATTTCATGGCACCAAAGCCATCAATTTTACAATCAATATCATGCCCGTCAGCGATGTACTCTGGGTCGAGCACTCGGATATTCTTAACTTTAGTTCCTACTTTAACAACAGACGATGATCCTTTGATTTTTAAATCTTTTATCACCGTAACTGAATCGCCATCATTCAATACATTGCCATTCGAACAATGAATAACATGCTCTTCTTCTGCCGCCTCAGCTGTCCATTCATTACCGCACTCGGGGCAATTGAATAGCTCACGGTCTTGGTAGGTGTAGGTCGAGTTGCACGAAGGGCAAGCAGGTAGTTCAGACATTGATTTTTTTGTTAACTAGTGGTGACGTTATCAATAGAGTATCGCAGTAAATGCGATCGTCTTAAAGTAAAAGGTTTAAATTGAAATGTTGTTAAACAGAGATTTCTTAAGCTCGAGATTGAGGCCCAGCGAGGTTCTCGCACGGCGCATATAATGCGCCTTGGCTGGTTAAAAACGGCTGATTCAATCGCGACTATCGATTAAGTCTTGCACCACACTAGGATCAGCCAGTGTGCTGGTATCTCCCAGATTAGAGTAATCATTCTCGGCAATCTTACGCAAGATGCGACGCATGATTTTTGCTGAGCGTGTTTTTGGCAAGCCAGGTGCCCAATGAATGATATCAGGCGTAGCAATTGGGCCAATTTCCTTGCGCACGTGCTTAACCAACTCAGCTTTAAGCTGATCGGTATATTGCTCGCCAGACATAAGCGTAACGAAAGCGTAAATGCCCTGCCCTTTGATATCGTGGGGATAGCCAACTACGGCGGCTTCAGCAACCGCCTTATGCAGCACTAAGGCGCTTTCGACCTCGGCGGTACCCATGCGATGGCCAGAAACGTTAATCACATCATCTACCCGCCCGGTGATCCAGTAATAGCCATCTTCGTCACGTCGGCAGCCGGCACCGGTAAAATAGTAACCGGGGTACATCGAGAAATAGGCTTCATGAAAACGCTCAGGGTTGTTGTAAACACCGCGCATTTGACCCGGCCATGACCGAGGGATTGCGAGATTTCCTGAGGCAGCTCCCTCAAGCACATTACCTTCGTCATCTAGTAACACCAACTCGACACCAAAGAAAGGCAAGGTTGCCGAGCCTGGTTTAGCGTCGATTGCTCCAGGTAAGGGGGCAATCATGCAGCCGCCCGTTTCGGTCTGCCACCATGTATCAACAATCGGGCAATTTTCTTTGCCGACCTTGTGAAAATACCATTCCCATGCCTCTGGATTAATCGGCTCACCAACCGTACCGAGTATTCGCAGACTGCT
>JAWUZB010000074.1:0-8193 GCA_034110505.1 Gammaproteobacteria bacterium | reverse complement strand
CGATCGATTAATACAATTAAAGGGCCGTCATAAGCAATCATTGAGTTTGTGTCTCTATGTACCTGACGTTGATTGGGTCTTGAACCCACGACCTGAACCACCGGTCCTTGATCAATAAACAAGCCCGTGAGGCTTACCGCTTCATTTAGGTAACCACCGCCGTTACCACGCAGGTCTAAGATTAGGCCCTCGGAATCAGACGCTTTAACTTCTTTTAGCAGTTCGTTTACATCATGCGTAGTAGCAATGAATTCACCGCCACCATTGCGAACTTGGTCAGCATTTGAATAAAACGAAGGAATGCTGATAACCGAATAATTATGTTTTATAGCGCCGTCAGTGATCTCAATATTGCTCAACTGTGCAGCTTGATCATCCAGCTTGATTAGGTCTCGAACTAGTTCGAGGCGCTCTGGTGGTGAGCCTGGAGCGCTTTCACCAGGAAGGATGTCTAAGCGGACTTTAGTCGCAATGTCGCCACGAATCATTTGCACTACATCCATTAAGCGCCAGCCGATCACGTTAATCATTTCTTCGCCGTCTTGGCCGACGGCAATGATTTTATCTTCCGCCTTAATCGCATTGCTCTTCTCGGCCGGGCCACCAGTGATAATTCTATTCACTACGGTGTAGTCTTCGTCTGTGTTGAGCGCGGCGCCGATACCAGTGAGCTGTAACGACATGCTGATCTCAAAGTTTTCTGCCGTGACATGTGACATATAGGTGGTATGCGGACCATGGTCGCGGGTAAAGGAGTTCATGAACCACTCGAACACTTCATCAGCCTTTAATTGATAGATGACATCGCGCTGGCGATTGTATCGGCGCTTTAAATTTTCACGTACTTCGTCAATCTCGGTTTTTGCCATCAACTGCTGAAGCGTATCGTTCTTGATGCGTTTAGCCCATTTAGCTTCAACTTCTATTTCATTGGCTGCCCAGCTATAAGTATCACGATCAATATTGATGGATTCCGTTTGATCGAAGTCAAAATCACTATCGATCAAATCAAGAATATAGTCGGTGCGTTGATCTAGGCGCTGACGGTATAGTTTGAAGATATCGAAGGCCACTTCAACGTCGCGCTTTTTAATCAGATCGTCTAGCTTGCTGCGGTATTTTTCAAAGCCATCCATATCCACTTGCGTAAAGTAGACTTTGTTAGGGTCTAATACTTTGATATAAGAATCAAAAATCCGAGACGAGTACTCGTCATCTAAATCTTTTGGCGAGTAGTGACCAAAGCGCAGCCAATAAAGAGTGCTGTGTAGGTCATAGCTAAGGTTCTTGTTCATTGTTAGCTCGGCATCAGGCACCCTCGTCACGTCAGCCAAGGCTGAGGTATTAGCGATCGAGAAAGCAATGCTTGCTAAAAGGCCGAGTATCAGACTTCTACTAATAGGCTTACGGCTACTGATAACCTTAAGTCGACTAGTAACCGCTGGACGGCTGTTGCCAGAGAGATTGCCTAATGGCAGATTTATAATTTTTGTGAACATAAACATCAAATAGAATTGGCCCAAAGGTAATCATGCCATTATAGGCTGAAGGTGTGTAGATAAAGGGTATTGTATTTCTAAACTGTAATACGCATATTATCGTCAAACACTAGCATTTCACCCTACTAACTAACCTTATTACCTATTAGAGATCACCATGGAATCAGAATTATTGCAATTAATCATCGTTTTTGTTGTCGGGCTCGTCTGTGGAGCCTTGATTATGTTGCTATGGAACAAACTTACAAGCGGTTCAGCGTCAGCCGCGGGTTTGAAGCAGGAGTATCAAGATTATCAAGAAAAAGTAGAGACTCACTTCGAGCAAACCTCGAAGAAGTTTGAAGACATGACAGAGCAGTATCAAGATCTTTACAAGCACTTATCTTTAGGCGCTGCCTCACTGTGTCGCCCAGACAGCGTTGCCGCGACGCTAGCGGACGAGTCAGACATTCAGCTTAAGATCGAGAATAAAGAACAGCCAGTGGTAGAGCCTGAGGTTGTTAGTAGCTCGGTTGCCGATAACAAGGTAACTGACGACAACAAGGTAACTGACGACAAGCAAGCGACGACTAAGGATTGCCTTGCCAGCGGCCAAGTCAAAGGTGAGTCTGATGCCAAGGTGAAGAGTTCGGCGGATGAATCTGAAGCAACAATTGCCGAGTCAGATCGAAGCGATAAGAAAAAAGATAGCTCCGCTTAATTGAGTAGGCTTAAAATCAGAGTGGTTTAGACCCCTACACTGATTTGAGTAATGAACTTAGCGATGCCGTCCATTAGCATTTGGATGGCAATTGCCACTAATATCATCCCCATTAGACGTTCAATAGCGATCAAGCCGCGATTGCGCAATATTTTTGCTAGTGGCCCAGCGCTCATCAATATAAGCCCTGATACAAGCCAGGCAATGATCAATGCGGTTAGCCACTCAGCCCAACGCTGTGGTTCGCCATTCATAATTAATAATAGCGTTGCCAGTGCTGATGGGCCGGCGATGTAAGGGATTGCCAGAGGGACGATAAATGGTTCTTCTTCGGTCGGTTTGTGTGATGAGTTATCTTGCGGGAAAATCATCTTCAAGGCGATTAAAAATAAGATAACGCCACCGGTAGCGGTTAGCGCCGGCTCAGATATGTGTAAGGCCGATAAAAATGCTTGGCCTGAAAATAAGAAAATCACCATCACTAAAAGCGCGATGAGTAGCTCGCGAATGATGACTCTCAATCGCCTTGCCGGGGCGACGTTTTTAAGCGCCGTTAGGAACAAAGGGATATTGCCTAAAGGGTCCATTACTAGGAAAAGTAGTAATGCAGCTGAAATCATAGTCATGATGTTGCTCCGTTTAAGGTGCTCGTGCCAATGCGGAGCTCTTATAGATTGAGTGCAGAAATAATCAATTTGGGCGGCACATGACCGCCCAAATTGATTAAACGATTATTCCCAGCCGCATTGACGATCTTTGTTTTGCTCTTTTAAGTAAGCATTTAAAGGTGCAAAGTAATCGATAATAGCGCTGCCGTCCATTTGTTGCTGTCCAGTCAACGCTTGCATCGCTTCTGGCCACGGCTTGCTTTGACCCATGGCCAGCATGTCACCTAAAGCCTTGCCTGCTTCTTTGTTATTGTAGATAGAGCACTCATGCAATGGTCCTTCGTAACCGCCTTTTTCACACAAGGCTTTGTGGAACTGAAACTGCATAATGAATGATAAAAAGTAACGAGTATAAGGTGTGTTGCCCGGAATATGGTACTTGGCGCCAGCATCAAAATCGGCTTCACTGCGCTCAACACCGGGCGCTATGCCTTGATATTCTTTGCGCAATTGCCACCAGCCTTTATTGTAGTCTTGAGGCGCAATGTCGCCTGAAAATACTTTCCAGCGCCACTCATCAATCATTTTGCCGAATGGCAAGAAAGCGATTTTCTCGAGTGCCAATTTCATTTGCTTATTTAAAGTCGCTTCTTTACTCACCACAACTTCATCAATCAGTCCTTTCTCTTTTAGGTAGCTAGGCGTCATCGACAACACAATGGTGTCGCCGATAGCTTCATGAAAGCCATCATGCGCGCCGCCTTTAAAGGTTGAAGGCTGGTCTTTGTACATCATGTAATAGTAAATATGGCCAAGCTCATGATGCAATGTGCCTAGTTGCTCTTCGTTAACTTCTACGCATTGCTTGATACGTGGGTCGTTGCCGTTGTCCATATCCCAAGCACTTGCATGGCATACTACATTACGGTCACGCGGTTTTTTGATCATCGAGTTTTTATAGAAGCTCTCGGGCAGAGACGGCAAGCCAAGTGAGGTAAAGAACCCTTCAGCGGTTTTAGCCATTTGCAACTCATCATAGCCTTGGTCTTTTAATGATGCGGTAACATCTAACGACGCTACACCTTTATAGGGCTCCATGATTGGGTATATATTATCCCACGTTTGTGACCACATATTGCCTAACAAATGAGCAGGAATAGGGCCGTTTTGTGGCACCTTATCGACACCGTATTGCTCGCCTAGTTTAGCGCGCACATGACAATGCAGTTGGTCATAAAATGGCTTCACTTGGTCCCACAAACGACTCGCTTCGACGGTAAACTCAGCCGAACTCATATCGTAATTCGACTTCCACGCATCGGCTAAGTCTTCAAATCCTGAATCTTTAGCGCCTTGATTGCCGAGCTCGACAAAGCGTTGATAAGTTTCACGATAGGCTGGTGAAACCGTTCGCCAACCTTTCCACACATCAAGAAGTTCGTCGTAGTCTCGTGAGTTCGCTAGTACCGCTTCAAGTTCTTGTAGTTCGCGGCATTCGCCTTGCTCATTACAATAACTACCCGCGCCATACTTGCCTTCCATTTCGGTTAACACAGCAGCAAGTTCTGCTTGCAGCTTTGGGTCCTTAGGCGCAGGTGCCGATGAACCGCGTAACATCAACTCGATTGCGCGAGCTGTGTCTTGGTCCATCTCGGTGCCTTTGAATTTTTCCGCCTGCTCTAGCATAGCGCTGGAGAACGCTAAGGAGCGTTCACCAGCCTTTGCAGCCAACACAGCCGTGTCATCGGTGATGTAAGTATTGCGAACCCAATAGGCCGCAGATACCTCTTTAGATAACGCTAGGCCCTCTGCTTCTATACGCGTAACGAACTCTTTAGCACTCTCTTTTTTTGCTTTAGGGTGACCATCTGCGGCCATCGCTAGTGGTGAGCTAAGCAGCGCAGCAAATAACAATAGTACTCTCAGTTTGATGATTTTAAGTGTCATGTCTGGCTCCTAATCAGCGTCGCGCATCATTTTGGTAATAACCGGCGATATAAGTAACATTAGGAAAGCAATGCCGAGTGCGATATAGCCAACTTGCGTATAAACCTCGACATAGCCAGCTTTTGCAGCGGCCACGTTGGTTATTTGCCCGCCAATAGTTTCAGCGCCCGTAGTGCGTGCAATTACTCCGGCTAAGTAGTTCGATAAGCCTGAGTAAAGAAACCAGGCGCCCATAGTCATACCTACAATGCGTGCAGGCGCTAGTTTAGTGACCACAGACAAGCCAACCGGGGAGACAAATAGCTCTCCCATAGTATGTATCCAGTAAATTAGAAAGATGAAAATTACGGGTGTTAAGCCAGCTACTCCCGAACCCTTCATGCCAGCCACTAATGTTAGAAAGCCTAGACCTGCCAATGCGACGCCAATAGCAAATTTAACCGGTGTCGATGGGTTCAATTTTTTCTTCGCCAGGGCAACCCATAGCCACGCCATAATTGGCGCAAACATGAATATAAACAGAGCATTTAAAGACTGAAATACAGGTCCAGATACTGACCAGCCTAAAATTTCACGATCGACCAAGCGAGTGGTGAAAAGGTTGAGCGATGAGCCTGCTTGCTCAAATAGTGCCCAGAACGGAATCTGCGCTAAAACAAAGTAGATTGCGGCCAACATGCGAGAACGTTCGTCTCCCTTTAATGCCCTAAAGGAATAAATCACTAAGCCAGCAAACATGGCTAAGCCGATTGGGCCTAAGACCCCACCAACAAGCTCTTCATTCATTACTAAGAGCATAGAAACAGCAATAATTCCGAGACCGATTAAGTAGCACATCACTTCATAATTGATGAACAGAAAGGCTTTCTCTTTCAATTTCTCTGGGTGCGGAGGCTCAGCTTTTCCTTCTAACCAGTCTTGGAAGTACAAAAATATACCTAAGCCAAGGAGCATGCCAATGCCAGCCACACCAAAGCCATACTTCCATCCGTAAACGATGCCTAAGGTGCCACAAATAATAGACGCTAAGAACGCACCTAGGTTGATGCCCATATAGAAAATAGTGAATCCTGAGTCGCGTCGAGTATCACCAAAACCATACATCGAACCAACAATAGTCGATATATTTGCTTTCAAAAAGCCAACACCGGCAATTAATAACGCCAATGATAGATATAAAATATTGAGGTAAAACTCCTCTCTTTCGACTGTCATTGTAATTTCATCACGAGAGATAGTCGCTGGTAAGCCAAGAGCTTCAGCGTCTTCGACAAACATGCTGTCATCTGTAAAGGTTACAAATGAAGTGCCGGCAGGTGTGATTAATTGCTGCTTAGCATCACCGCCGCGGGCATCGAGTTTTACTTCATACTTAGCCCCGTCATAAGTCAATATTTGCTTAGACCCGTTGCCTTCGAATGCCATGCCAAAGTGGCCGAGCACTAACAGAATCGCCCCGAAGGTTACCGCTTTTCGTGCACCTAAATATCGATCGGCTAGCGAACCGCCAATAATCGTCATTACGTATACAAGTGCTGTATACGCACCGTATATCAGGCTTGATTTTTGGTCTGAGAATAAAAAATGCTGAGTTAAGTAAACAATCAGCAAGCCTCGCATACCGTAGTAGGAGAAACGCTCCCACATTTCGGTGAGGAATAAGATAAACAAACCACGCGGATGGCCGAGGATAGTCTTCTCGTTTGGATCGCGAGTTTGCGACAGAGTTGAGTCAGTCATGAATATTTCCTTTGAAAGTTCTTTTTAATGTGTCGGTGGCGAGCAGTATTGTTATGTTTTTATCACTGTTTCGCGCGTGACTCTTAAGTAAATGAGTCGGCTCTTTCTCGCAACGCAGAGCGTTGAGTAAATAAACCGCAACTCGGCAAAAATATCACAAATAAAATAAATTTCCTCAGATTTAAATTTTGTCCATGCCTGCAATGTCAATATAGGCTTAAATTCAGGTTCTACTCGGGCGGTAAATTTTCTGGCCCTTGATAGCAGTACCATCCGCACTGGCTATTAAATGATGTTCCGCGAGCGGCTGCCAACACGGCTTGGATGTAAGGTGTTAATGATGTGGATGTTTTTATAAATAGACTTACTAAAAAAGACTTTTGTTAGACGTGTGTCGACAATAAGTAAGTATGATTTTCAGGCCTTAAATTATTCGATTTATCACCAATTCACACTAATCAGAATATTATGCTGTCTGGCGAATGAAAATCAGAACAAACGTTCGTTCTGTCTATAATTCGTCCTACACACAGGTTGTCTTATTTACAGTCTTGTAATAAGCTCGTAACAAATTAGAAATGATTACTTCCACGTGTAATGCAGTGCTAATTAAGTAGCCCCTTATTATTTGGCTTCAAAGTAGTTCGCCAGATAATGAGAAGTTAACCTAATAGAGATGTCACAACCGACCCAAACTTAATCCAATAAATGGAGACGTTTGGTTTGATTGAGTATTTTTATTGAGTTTATTTAGTTGGTTACAAACCCTTTAATTCAAAATAAACCTTAATTACTAGAGGCAAAGAGAGAATGAATTACTCAAATCCATTTAAAAGAAGTGCGATTGCACTCGCGGTTAGTTCTGCGACAATCCTAGCGAGCGGCTTAGGCGGCGTAGCTTATGCACAAGAAGACGGTGCAAATTTAGAAGAAGTAGTCGTAACTGGCTCACGTATTCGACGTCCAGACTTAGCGTCTGTAACTCCGGTATCAGTTGTAACTGGTGAAGAGTTCAGAATTTCAGGTAACCTGAATGTTGAGCAAAAACTTGCTGAGCTCCCACAAACTCTACCTTCGTTTGGACCAAGTTCAAACAACCCGGGTGATGGTACTGCACGAGTTGACTTACGCGGACTAGGTACTTCACGTACGTTAGTACTAGTTAACGGTCGTCGTTATATCCCAGCAACTCAAACCGGTGTTGTCGATCTTAACTCAATCCCTGGTTCTTTGATCAAGCAGGTTGACGTTACTACTGGTGGTGCATCAGCGGTATACGGTTCAGACGCCCTTGCTGGTGTTGTAAACTTCCAACTTGTAGACGATTTTGAAGGCGTTGAGATCAGCGCTTTGTATGACACTACTACTGAAGGCGATGCTGAGAAAATCAACCTCGACCTAACGATTGGTGGTAACTTTGATGAAGGCCGTGGTAACGCGGTTATGTACGCAAGTTACTCAGAACGTGAAGCTTTGTTCCAAGGCGATCGCGACTTCTCTACTTTTGCGCTAGGTGAAAACCGCGCCGGAACTGAGTTGGTTCCTAGTGGTTCATCAGGTATCCCTGGTACTCGCGTATTCGGCGGCCCAACACTTCAAAACGGCCAAACATTAGGTCGCTTTAACCAAGACGGGTCAGGCAATACATTTACTGGTGCAGACCGCTTTAACTACGCTCCAGATAACTTCTTGCAACTAC
>JAWUZB010000073.1:0-14142 GCA_034110505.1 Gammaproteobacteria bacterium | reverse complement strand
CGTGCCGGTCGATAGTGTAAAGAAAAGCTGCCAAAGCCACGTATCTCTATCCGATCACCATCCTCGAATGCACACCCCATGCGTTCCAAAACGGTTTTAACGGCTAATTCAACATCGCGGTGTGCTAAGTGCGGTTGCTTGTCTACCAATGACTCAATCAATTCAGATCTTGTGATTGTTGGTGTTTTAATCATTACCCAGTACCCTTGATTAATTTTTAGGCGACCAAGTATAGATTTTGCAACGCAACCGTGCAATAACGCTGAGGACAATAAATTAGTCTAAGTTACTGATATTTTTCTTTTATCTTACAAATAGACAAAACTAAACATACAAACGTAAAAAAACCTTGGGCAACGTTAGTCAACCAAGGTTTTTTTGCTGAAACACTCTACACCGAGGCGCAGAAATTTTAGAACACTAAATCAAATTACTTATTCAGTGATTCCTTTAGTTTTTCAGCTAACAAGCTACCGCTGCCTGATTCACTAGAACCACTACCGTACTCTTGAATCGCTTCACTTTCATGCTGCGCTTCCAAAGCTTTTATAGAGAGTGAGATGCGACGAGTCTTACGGTCAATAGCCGTGATCTTAGTCTCAACTTCAGTCCCTACTGGGTAGATTGCAGATGCATCTTCAACATGGTCACGTGAAATCTCAGCGGCACGAAGATAACCTTCAACACCTTGTTCGATTTCAATAGTAACACCGCGTGCGTCAGCTTCTTTAACTGTACCGTTAACAACCGAACCTTTAGAGTTAGTTGCAACGAAGTCAGTGAAAGGATCACCAGAAACTTGCTTAACACCTAGAGAAATACGCTCACGGTCTGAATCAACGGCTAGTACAACAGCCTCAAGCTCATCGCCTTTAGCGAAGTTGCGAATTACATCTTCGCCTTCTTCGTTCCAAGAAAGATCACTTAAGTGGATTAAACCGTCAATGTTTCCGTCTAAGCCGATGAATACGCCGAAATCAGTAATAGATTTGATCTTACCAATAACTTTATCGCCTTTCTTGTGAGTTGCTGCGAAGCTATCCCAAGGGTTTGAACGACATTGCTTCATGCCTAAAGAGATACGACGACGCTCTGGATCGATTTCAAGCACAACAACTTCTACTTCGTCGTTTACTTGACATACTTTGCTTGGGTGAATGTTTTTGTTAGTCCAATCCATTTCTGAAACGTGAACTAGACCTTCAACACCGTCTTCCAACTCAACGAATGCACCATAATCGGTGATGTTTGTCACTTTACCGTAATGGCGAGTGTCAACCATAAAGCGGCGCGCTAGGTCTTTCCATGGGTCATCGCCCATCTGCTTGATACCTAGAGATACACGTGCTTTTTCTTTGTCGAATTTCAATACGCGAGCTTCGATATCTTGACCAACTTCCAATATTTCAGAAGGATGCTTTACGCGCTTCCAAGCCATGTCAGTGATATGTAATAAGCCGTCGATACCGCCCAAGTTGATGAAAGCACCGTAATCAGTAAGGTTCTTAACGATACCTTTAACGATTTGGCCTTCTTCAATTGTTCTAAGCAGCTCTTCGCGCTCAGCACCCAACTCGTTCTCTACCACAGCGCGGCGAGATACAACAACGTTGTTACGTGCTTTGTCGATCTTGATAACTTTCAACTCTAAGTCACGGTTTTCAAGATACGCAGAATCTTTTACAGGACGCACATCAACCAAAGAACCAGGTAGGAAAGCACGGACATTTTGTAGAGACACGGTAAAACCGCCCTTTACTTTGCCAGTGATTTGACCAACAACGATATCTTCGTTTTCGTGTGCTTTTTCTAGCTCAGCCCATACGCGTACACGTCGTGCTTTATCGTGAGACAATTTAGTACGGCCATAGCCGTCTTCAACGCTTTCGATAGCAACTTCTACTAAATCGCCAACCAGTACATTGTACTCGCCGTCAACTTTAGCAAACTGAGATAGTGGGATTTCGGCTTCTGATTTTAAGCCTGCTGTAACCATAACGTAGTCGTTTTCGACAGATACAACTTCAGCTTTGATAACCTCACCGATGGTCATTACGGTGTCTAATAGGCTCTCTTCGAACATTTGGGCGAATGATTCGCTCATAACTCTACCTTTGTAGCACTTCCCGCTAACTGTAGTAAGGTGCTGTGATACAGCGCCTGCGGCCTCAGTTATTAAGAGTACTTTATCTGAACTTCGCTTCAGCCCGACTGAAGGTCCGCGTTAAATTACAAGAGCCAAAATGCGCGTAACGACTTCATCTATAGTGAGTTCAGAAGTATCTAGAACCAGGGCATCTTCAGCGGGTTTAAGCGGAGAAGCGTCTCGGTTCGAATCTCGGAAATAACGTGCTTGAATCGACTCTAACAGGCGCGCGAGATTAACATCGAAACCCTTTGCTTTCAACTGATCAAAGCGTCTTTGTGCTCTTATTTCAGCACTGGCGGTCAAAAACACCTTAAATCGGGCGTCGGGGAACACTGTGGTACCCATATCGCGCCCATCAGCGACTAGACCAGGCGCTATTCGACATCGACGTTGCATATTCAGCAAGGCAGCTCTAACTTCCGCAATCGGCGCGATACGACTGGCTAACTGACCGGCTTCGTCGGTTCTTAGCTCGTCAGTGACCATATAACCGTTAATTTCAATCTTAGCCGAATCGGTTGCGCATACATGACAAATCAAGTTCATGTTGTCAGCCAGCGCTACTAAGGCGCTAACATCATCAGGGCTAACTCCTTGCTTGTTGGCAAGCCAACCTAATCCACGATAAATAGCCCCGCTATCTAAATAATGCCAGCCGAGCTTTAGTGAACATATCTGTCCGATAGTTCCTTTGCCAGCCCCACTCGGGCCATCAAGCGTTAATACTGGCGGTCGCACTTGGCTTAGATCAGACACTGATATTCAGACCAGCAGAAGTCGCTAACTCGACAAAATTAGGGAAAGAAGTAGCTACATTATCAGCTTCATTGACAACGATTGGGCCGCTGGAAACACCACCAGCAATTGCAAACGACATAGCAATACGATGGTCATGGTAGCTCTCAACTTCACCACCTGTGATATTACCGCCATTGATAACCATGCCGTCTTTACGCTCTTCAACATCTACGCCAATAGCGCGCAAGCCCGTCACCATGGCGGAAATTCGATCACTTTCTTTATGGCGTAATTCTTCAGCCCCTGACACTGTTGTTTGTCCCTCAGCACAGGCTGCAGCGATACAAATAACAGGAAATTCATCGATCGCTAAAGGCACTAGTTTGGGGTCGATAACCGCGCCCTTTAAGCCAACATAGCTAACTTGTATATCGGCCACCGGTTCTCCACCAACAGCTCGAGGGTTCAACAATCGAATATCGGCTCCCATCGCTTTGAGAACATCAATGATGCCTGTGCGTGTTGGGTTCACACAAACATGCTCAAGAATTATTTGTGACCCTGGCACGATCGAAGCGGCGACCATAAAGAAAGCGGCTGATGAAATATCAGCGGGAATATCGATATCGGCCGCTGTCAGATCACCACCACCACTCAAACGAATGGTACTGACTTGATCGTTAACTCGCTCGGTTTCACAGTTATACCCATATGCCTTGAGCATTCTCTCAGTATGGTCACGTGTGGGTGCCGGCTCAGTAACGCTGGTCTCACCGTCAGCATACAAACCAGCCAATAGCACAGCAGATTTAATTTGTGCACTTGCCATCGGTAATTTGTAGTTTATCGGCTGTAACTTATCAACGCCACGGATATGAATCGGAGGGCAGCCATTTTCATCAGTCGCACAACGAGCGCCCATGGCAGACAATGGCACAGTTACTCGGCGCATTGGTCTGCCACTTAATGAGTCATCACCAACCAACTTTGAAGAAAATTTTTGCGCTGCCAAGATACCTGCCATCAAACGCATTGCGGTACCCGAATTACCCATATCTAGATCGTGCTCTGGCGCAGTGAGACCTCGCATGCCAACCCCTTGAATCGTCAGCTTGCCGTCGACTGGGCCATTCGCCACAACGCCCATGGCGCGAAATGCAGCCAGTGTTGCCATCACATCTTCGCCCTCAAGTAGGCCAGTGATATTGCTGGTACCGTTGGCCAACGATGAAAACATCACGGCGCGGTGAGACATTGACTTATCTCCAGGCACGCGAACATTTCCTGACAATCCTTTAGCCGCAATTGCGGTCGTTAAAATCAATTTTGCGCTCATCTGTTTACGTCTTATTCTATGTTTGGTACTGCTTAAGTTTTGTTATGAAACTATTCTTTTGATCGATTCAGCTTTGTTAAGCAAACCCGCATCTCTCGCCGTCTTTGCCTCACCGAAGTAATTTAATATGGCCGTTTGATCGGCTTTATCAACATCGTTCCGTATCGAGTCAATCTGATCCCTGAATCCATCTAAGGCCGTAAGCACTTCTTGTCGATTAGTAATACAAATATCACGCCACATTTCAGCATCACTTGAAGCGATTCGCGTGAAATCGTAAAACCCAGCGGCAGCTAGATCAAAAAGGCGCTCTCGATCACTCTGATGACTTAAAAAATTGACTAAGCTAAAGGCAATTACGTGAGGCAAATGACTGGTCTTAGCAAAGGTAGCATCATGCTCCTGAAGACTCATCCGCATCACTTTAGCGCCAAGAGTCGACCACATTTCATCGACTATTGCGGCGGCGTGGGCGGAGACTTCGTCAGTGTCGGTAATAATAACGTGTTTATTCTTAAATAGACCAAGTTTCGAAGCCGCAACGCCAGAATTTTCACCGCCGGCAATGGGGTGCGCTAACACAAACTGCTTCAGAAGCGACGGAACTTTAAGCTTTAATTGTGCATAAAGATCTGTCTTAACACTACCAACATCCGTAATGATTGCCGTTTCTGGAATTTCGTTTTTCAACGATTCTAATAGTGGCACCATACTCTGCATAGGCGTAGCCAATACAATAAGGTCGGCACTCTTTACCGCTTCTGCTGCGGATAATACTTGATCGACAACATTTTCAGCGATGGCGGCTTTAGCGGTAGACTCACTTCGACAAACACCAACAATGTGCTTAGCTAGCCCGTGTTTTCTTAAGTCGCGCGCGAGCGATCCGCCCAATAGACCGATACCGATAATGCTTACGTTTTCAAACATCGGTATTACAACACGCCAACAGGGTATGAACCAATCAGCTTGAAATAAACTGATTTACTCTCTAACTCTGCTAATGCCGAGGTCACGCTAGGGTCGTCGACATGACCAATTAAATCGATAAAAAACACATATTCCCAGTTGGTTTGTCGGCTAGGTCGAGATTCGATACGGCTCATATCAACACCGACATCATATAACGGCTTTAGTAGCTCGAATAGGCTCCCAACTTTATTTGGTGCAGAGACCATAATCGTGGTTTTGTCTTCACCACTAGCTGAGTAACTATCGTTGCCTATAATTAGGAACCGCGTGGTGTTGTTGCGCTCGTCTTCTATGCCACTGGCGAGAATCGCTATGTCATAAAGCTTAGCCGCGATATCGCTGGCTATTGCCGCGACCGAATCATCCTTAGAAGCAATGATCGCAGCTTCAGCGTTACTGCTTGCATTAACCACTTCGGCGTTAGGCAAGTAACGTTCAATCCAATTGCGACACTGTGCAAGTGCTTGCGGGTGTGCATAAACTTTTTTTACGGAGGTTAATCCATCGGCGTGACTAAGCAGCTGATGATTGATTGGTAACTGCACTTCGCCACACACTTTTAGCTTTGAGGTGGCGAAACAATCTAAGGTATGAGTTATCACACCTTCAGTCGAGTTCTCAACCGGCACCACACCAAAATGAGCTTTACCCTGCTCTACCACTCTAAACACATCAGCGATGGTTTTTACATCAAGACTGTTTACCGCCTGACCGAAATGCTTGACCACAGCCGCTTGAGTATAGGTGCCTTCAGGGCCAAGATAAGCTACCGTCATTGGCATCTCAGCGGCCAATGAAATCGACATGATTTCGCGCATCAAACCCACCATCTGGTCGTCAGAAACCAAGCCCGTCAACTCGTCACGTAATACGCCATTGCGCTCGCGCACGCGACGCAGCACCTGCGCTTCTCGCTCAGGACGATAAAATGAGGCGGTGGCATCTACCGCGAGCTTGGCTTTAGCTATCTCTGCGGCGACCAGTACTCGCTCATGAATTAGCCTTATAATTTTCTGATCGCAAGCATCGATTCGGCCGCGCAACTCGATTAATTGAGGAGAGTCTAGTTGCTGTTTATCAGTCATACAATGCGTCGTCTTAGGCTTGAATAGCGCGGGCAACCATAATGCCATCTAGCGATTTAATTGTCTCAACAACCGAATCTGGAATATGACTATCTACATCAACAATTGTGTAGGCAAGTTCGCCACGAGATTGGTTGATCATGTCGTTAATATTCAAATTAGCATCGGCCATAATCGTCGATATCTGCCCTACCATATTGGGTACGTTTGCATTACCAACAACCAAGCGATGAGCAGTGCCACGTGGCATAGATACGTTAGGAAAATTGACTGAATTAACGATATTACCAGATTCTAAGTAGTCTTTAACTTGCTCAGCAACCATCACCGCACAATTGTCTTCCGCTTCACCTGTCGAGGCGCCGAGGTGTGGCAAGCCGATTACGCCCGATGTTTTCTTGGTGCGATTATTTGGAAAATCAGTAATGTAGCTTGCTAACTTACCAGCATCGATCGCGTCGCATACGGCCTCATCATTGATAATTCCGCCGCGTGCTAAGTTAATCACCACAGCAGAGCTTTTCATTTTACCAACATTTTCGGCGTTAATGAGGTCGCGGGTAGCGTCTATCAGTGGTACATGGACAGTTAAAAAATCAACCTTACTTATAATTTCATCAACGCTGTTAGCACGGGTAATTCGCGACGACAAATGCCACGCACCATCAACCGTTAAACCAGGGTCAAAACCAATTACATTCATACCTAAGTCGATACAGGTATTGGCAACCATACGGCCAATAGCACCGAGGCCAACAACTCCGATAGTTTTGCCTGGCAGTTCGTAACCGGCGAATTTCTTTTTGCCGGCTTCGACTAGTTTAGACAATTCAGCGTCGTCACCTTGAAGACTTTCTGTGTACTGGATCGCTTGACTGATATTGCGTGCAGCCATGAACAGCGAGGCTATAACTAGCTCTTTCACAGCGTTTGCATTAGCACCAGGAGCATTAAATACCGCTACACCCGCTTTACTCATTTTCTCTAGGGGTATGTTGTTTACACCCGCACCAGCGCGACCAACGGCTTTAAGCGACGAGGGAATGTCCATCTCATGCATTTTAAATGAACGCAAAATAATTGCATCAGGCGACGCTTCGTCATCGCTTATCGTGAAGCGATCAGTTGGCAGCTTATTTAAACCAAGCGGAGAAATATTATTTAAGGTAAGAATTTTATACATCTTTTGACTCGTCACTATTGCTAGTGCTGATTGGACTAGTTCTAATTGATCTAGTACTAATTTATTTTTAGACGCCGGATTAGCATGTTTTTGTTAACTATTAGCGGCTTTGAATGATTTCATAAAATCTAGCAGCGCATCAACACCGTCCAAGCCCATCGCATTGTAGATACTTGCTCGCATACCGCCGACAGAGCGATGCCCCTTAAGCGCGTGCAAACCGGCCGCATGAGACTGCTCTAGAAAGGCAGCATCAAGGTCGCTATTAGCCAGGATAAACGGCACATTCATACGCGAACGACTATCGACCGCGATCGGGTTTGTGTAGAACCCATCAGAACCATCAATATAGCTATAAAGTTTCTCAGCTTTAGCTGCGTTAACCTTAGCAACCGCTTCAACACCGCCATTTTCTTTTAACCAAGCAAACACTTTACCGGCCAAATACCAAGCAAATGTCGGCGGCGTATTATTCATACTGTCGCTTTCCGCCATTACTTGGTAATCCAACAAGCGCGGCATATCAGCTGGGAACTGACCAATTAAGTCATCGCGAACAATCACGATAGTCAGGCCCGCAGGACCAATATTTTTTTGTGCGCCAGCATAAATAACTGCGTACTTTGACACATCAATTGGACGAGAAAGTATGGTCGACGATAAATCAGCGCATATCGGCTTGTCAGTTTCAGGTAGCCAATCGAATTCAACACCGGCAATGGTTTCGTTGGGCGTGATGTGAACGTAGGCTGCATCATCGCTTAATTTCCATTCCGAAGCCGGTGGTACATGCTTATAAGCCTCATCTGAGGTGTCACATACTACGTTGACGTCAATAAATCGTTTGGCATCGGCAATCGCTTTTTTGCCCCAATGCCCGGTATGTGCATAGTCGGCCTTATCGCCTAAGAACTTTAGATTCAAAGGTATAGCTGAAAATTGCATGGTCGCGCCGCCTTGCAAAAACAACACTTTGTAGTTATCGGGAATGCCCATCAAATCACGCAAATCTTGCTCAGCTTGAGCTGCAGCAGCCATAAACGGCTCGCCTCGATGCGATACTTCCATAACCGATGCACCCGCACCGCTCCATTCAAGCATTTCATTTTGCACTTGCTTAAGCACAGCTTCGGGTAGCACAGCAGGGCCGGCGCTAAAATTGTAAATACGACTCATAATAAGTCCTCGGAAAAGTTTAAAATTTGGTCAGTCGATCAGCATTTGTTACTTAAGTCTGAGTTGCAGACTGAGTAAAGCTTCATTCAACTGCTTTTCTTCATCAATATAACGATGAAAAATAGAGTAGGTTCTAGCAGTAATGTCTATAGCACTGTTGTGGAATCGGCGCAGACACCGACACTCTTAGAGGGTGTGCGTATAATAGCAAAACCTCGCCCGTTTCCATATCAATAGAAGTAAAAATAGGTCGCTTTTTGAATCAATGCTGACTATTCACTTAGAAATTTACTGCTGGTCGAAATCACAACCAATAAACCGCGTAAAATGAACGTTTATTCACTGGGTGTTTCACCTTCTCCAACACCAGACTTTCGATGCGAAAATCAGTCTATTAAAACATCTCAGCCTGTTCGAAACCCTTTGTCTATGTAGACTGATGCTAGCTCTATCAGCTATTTTACGACGCCTAGGCATGACTCGGCCAGGGATGTGATTTGTTATCATTCTTCGCTGAATAACTGAACTATAGCTAAAGGATCATTAGAGTACCAAGTAATGCCTTGGTGATTATTTAATTGGAAAATCGTATTCCCGATTCCATCACCAGCTGCTGTTCCGAATCGGTGGTCTAACGATTTAAAAGCAAAAGTAATAATGCACTTATTATCGATGCTTTTTGCTCGGGCTCAGGTTCAATCGGAGTGGCGCCCCCCGCAGGCATTGATAAGGACGGCGTATTTTCAGCAAAGTATTCAAACGCATTTGCATTTCGAATAGCGCTTTCTGGAGACGAATCAGCCAACCTTCTTGAGCCCCCCTGATCAAAGGCTGAGCTGAAGTCGTCGGAATCGGCGACTACCGTAAAGTGACTGACTTCGTGAACAATTGTGCCTGACTTAGAATCTGTTCCATCGCGAGGAACTTGGAAGAACACTCCACATAAAGTTATATTATATGGATCATTAGGGAATACGAAGGCGAAGGTACGGCTGGGGTCGATGCTTGGTTGGCCAGTACAATCGCAATCAAAGCCGATGATTTGATTAGAAAGCGCGCTGGCAATTTTCGCCATGCCATTTTCGACCCGCGCATATCGACCAGCCTCATACGCGCCAAACCACTGACGATAACGTCTTGCATTTACGCGCTGATTAACCGGGGCGGCACGCAAGTCTTGAATCGCGATATTAGCGATTCGTTCAGCGGAGCCTAATGCCGAATCAATTAATGATCTTTGCTTGACTGAGCAGTTTTGAAAGCTAGGCGCTCTTTTGGCTTCGACGGTTGGACGATCGGCGCTAAGTTTTATACTCAGCGGCGATAATTTCTTGCGATTTAAGGCACCAGATTCTCGAATTGCAATATGGTATTCGCCCTTAAAATTGATCGGGTATGAGCGCAATAAATTAATTGACGCTGAGGCCGATTGCCCCGCCGCGAGTTCCGTGTAGTCACTATCAATGGGAGCAAGTCGCTTGGCGTGAATGCCAACATAAGGGATTTGCTGGCCTAGAAACTCTACTGAAAATAAATCTTCAGTAAGACCGCCATTTAAGGCGGTACTCCAGGTTAACAATTTAATAGTTTGATCACTCATGTTTCGATAGGTAACCGACACCATCAAATCATCATCAAGCCCATACAGGGTTTTGCTAACCGATGCAGATACTTCAATACCCTCAGGCAAATCGGTGCTCGCATCGACAACGGTAATCAACATTACAGATAAAGCAGCGCTGATAAAATATTTCAAAATCAATTTCATATTTTTGTGCACGTTAGAGCATACGAACTGTAATAATTAATAAAGTTCATACAAACTAACAAGCTGGGAAAGCGTCAGACAATAGTGCTTTTAGACCATTCACCTCAACTTCAAGCGGCTGAAACTCGAGGCCATTTAAGACCCCTGTGAAAGTCACGTCAAGCATTTGTTGGGCGCAAAATTTATAACTTGTTGTGAGGTCTACTGAATTTTCGATTGCTTGTTGGGGGCCTACAGTAAGATAGTCCCAGGGTTTAGGTGGCAAACGCTTAACCATAATCCCGCGATACGTCAGCTCGACACCTGTATTTAAATCGATAATTGTTAAAAAATCAGCCGTAACATTCTCCTCAAACGGATTCGCCCAAGGTAAAAAAGACACTTCTTTGGCGGAAGTGTTATTTAAATTTGCCAGTAAAACAAATTTACCTGAAGCTAAAGATACTTGATCAATCGATAGATCAAGCACCAGCTTAGAACTTGGATTCTCGCTTGTGCCTAGCGTAGCGCTTTCACCTTGAGCGTTAACGCTAACCGTTTCGGTGCAGGCAAACTGTGTCAACAACAAACAAAATACCATGGCCAATTTAGCCAAATTAGTTTTCGATGCCGCTGACCAGCCGAACATTACGTTACTCGACCTCACCTTCAGGCTGGCTAGAGTCGTCGTTTAAGTCATCATCGTCAGTCGGCTCATCAGCTTCTGTCTCACTACTAATAGACCCGTCATCAATAATCTCGCCATCATTAGCTTCGCCATCGACTATTTCTTCCTCGTCATCAGACTCAGCAACTTTTTCAATACTAATCAGCTGCTCTCCTTTCGATACACCAATAACTTTCACGCCTTGAGTATTACGACCAATAATAGAGACTTCGGCCACACGCGTTCTAACCAGGGTGCCGCCGTTAGTTATTAACATTGCTTCATCGTGATCTTCAACTAAAATCGCACCGACTGAATTACCGTTACGCTCGCTGGTCTGAATTGAAATCACACCCTGACCACCGCGCCCCTGAAGATTGTATTCGGATAAAAGAGTACGCTTGCCGTAACCGTTTTCAGTCAAGGTGAGTACCGCTGATTCTTCATCACCGGCATCACAGATAATCATCGCATTAACTTTATGTCCTTCAGCCATTTTTATACCGCGTACACCACGGGCTGTTCGACCCATCTTACGCACATCGTCTTCTGCGAAACGAATAGCTTTACCAGAAGTGCAGAACAACATAACTTCTTGCTGGCCGTCGGTTAAACCTACACCAACGAGCTCGTTACCTTCGATTAAATCTAAAGCAATAATGCCGTTAGCGCGAGGCCGCGAGAAGTCCATCAATGATGTCTTCTTAACCGTGCCGTCGCTGGTTGCCATAAATACATGACTGCCTTCAGTAAACTCTTTTACCGCCAAAATAGCGGTAATATGCTCATCACTATCAAGCGGCAATAAATTAACGATTGGTTTGCCTTTAGCATTACGACCAGCTTGCGGCAGTTCATAAACCTTCAACCAGTAGACTTTACCATTATCTGAGAAACACAGGATCGTGTCATGTGAATTGGCAACGAACATGCGCTCGACGAAATCATCATCTTTGGTCTTTGTGGCACTTTTACCCTTACCGCCACGTCGTTGCGCGCGATAGTCACTCAATGGCTGTGACTTAGCATAGCCTTCGTGCGACAAGGTAACGACTAGATCTTCCTCGGCAATCATATCTTCAAGAGTAAGATCTAACTTATGCTCAAGAATTTCAGTCCTACGTTCATCACCATACTCATCGCGAATTTCAATTAGTTCTTCTCGAATAACTTCCATTAAGCGACCAGCATTCTCCAAGATATCGATAAATTCAGCGATTCGCTGTAAAACCTCAGCATACTCTTCGCGAATTTTATCTTGCTCTAATCCGGTTAAGCGATGCAATTGCAAATCAAGGATAGCCTTGGCTTGCTTTTCTGACAGCCTGTAGGTGTCACCATGCAAGCCCAGCTCTGGTGCTAAGCCCATTGGCTTGCAAGACACATCGCCTGCACGCGCAATCATCTCGGCCACCACACCTGGCTCCCATAATTTCTCTAATAATTTCTCGCGAGCTATGCCCGGACTCGCCGACTGCTTGATTAGCTCAATCATTTCATCGATATTACTCAGCGCAATGGCTAAACCTTCTAAGGTGTGTGCGCGAGCGCGAGCTTTACGAAGGTTGTAAATGGTCCGGCGTGTAACAACCTCTCGACGATGCTTAATAAACTCTTCAATTAACTCTTGCAGATTGAAGAGTCGAGGCTGATTATTAAGTAACGCTACTGTATTGATGCCAAATACAGTTTGCAGTTGGGTTTGCTGAAACAATTTATTAAGAATAACTTCCGCAACTTCACCGCGGCGAACGGCGATAAACATGCGCATGCCGCTTTTATCCGATTCATCACGAAGTTCAGTAATGCCATCAATTTTCTTGGTCTTAACCAGCTCGGCAATTTTTTCAAGCAAACGAGCTTTGTTTACCATATAAGGCAACTCGGTTACGATAATTGACTGACGACCATTAGATTCTTGGGTCTCTATATGAGTTCGAGCACGCATGTAAATTTTACCGCGGCCGGTAAGGTAGGCGTCGCGAATGCCCTTACTGCCATTAATGAAACCTGATGTCGGAAAATCCGGCCCAGGAATGTAAGTCATCAACTCATCAATCGAAATATCTTCGTTATCAACCATGGCCAAACAGCCGTTGATTACTTCGGTAATGTTATGCGGAGGTATATTGGTAGCCATACCAACCGCGATACCTGACGAACCATTAATCAGCAAAGTAGGTATTCGTGTTGGCATTACCGAAGGCTGAACTTCGCTTTCATCGTAGTTCGGGTAAAAGTCGACGGTTTCTTTATCCAGATCGGCCAGAATCGAATGCGCTATTTTAGCCAAACGAATCTCGGTATAACGCATTGCAGCCGGCGAATCGCCATCAACTGAACCAAAGTTACCTTGGCCATCAACTAAGGGATAACGCATCGAGAAATTTTGCGCCAAACGAACGATTGTGTCGTAGACAGCAGTATCACCATGTGGGTGGTACTTACCAATAACATCACCAACAATACGTGCCGATTTTTTATACGGCTTATTGTGCTCATTATTGAGCATAGCCATGGCATACAAGGAACGGCGATGCACTGGCTTTAAGCCATCACGCACGTCTGGCAGGGCCCGCCCGACGATCACACTCATGGCGTAATCTAGGTACGATTGACGCATCTCCAGCTCTAAGTTAGCGGGGATGGTTTCCTTAGCAAATTCGTCGGTCATTGGTGGCTTTTCTTATCTGTTTATAAGCCATCGATAATAGCTGAAATAGAGTATAAAACCTAGGCTCATAACACCTCATTAATCCAAGCTAAAGGTGTCGATAGGATAATTTGGTGGTGAAATGAGTAAATAAAACAAAGATCATCAAATCACCACAACACAACAACTTGAATAGCTCTCTCTTTAGGAGTGAAAAAATAATTCCTAGACCTCAAAAACGAGTGTTAGCGCTAATTTCATCAAGAAATCGTATCTCGACACGATTTTTTTATGTTACTGCAGATAGGCAGCCGATTACCAGCAACCGAACTCAAGGAGGATGTGGCCGAATAGCGAGCTTGAAGAGGCCCACAACAAGTCCAATGGAGTCGACGCTGATGAATAGAGGGACCCTTAACTCAATCAATTAACCTCA
>JAWUZB010000072.1:0-8407 GCA_034110505.1 Gammaproteobacteria bacterium | reverse complement strand
CAGGTTCCGAGCTTCGTTGAGCAATATGGCCAACGACTAGAATCTCATTTATTGGAATCTCAAACTAGCCTTGAAGGCTTTCAGCTCGACGCCGATAAGTATTTCGATGGCGATATCGAAACCCTTATTCTGCACTATGCTAAGAATGCCGACCCGGTAATTAATGATGGCGGCGAGAGCATCGCCAGCTTGAACGCTCGCTCGATTTTTCTGCAACGATCATGGGCCAACTTTAATGCCGGTTTCAAGCAGCGTTACTGGCACGCCATTGCATCGCCGGTTAACACAATTCGCAATGAAACCTGGGCGGGTTTCGATTTTGCGCTAAGACTCGATGCCTCGGCTATTATATGGGCACTGAGTTTGGGTTTTATTCTGTCAGCCTTAATCGAATTTTTTCTACAACTTACTAGATTGTTAATCGGGGCGCTCAAGAGTGCCACGAGAAAGTCGAGCTCTAACAGCAATGTTTAGTCGAACAAAAACAAGTAACAATTGCCAAAGTTAGCTTTGGGTAAGAGTGAAAAGTATTGGACTCTTTACCAATGCCATTTATCATCGAATAGCCTAAACCCATACGACGAGTAAACAATGAGTCAGAATATTGATCCAACTGCAGAGCAATTCGGGCAGTTCAAGAATTTACCTCGCGATACACCGATCATGATGCTTAATCTTATTGAGCTAAAATCACAGGCTAGTTATAAACACGACCTAGTCGCAACAGGCGCCGAGGCTTACCAAAATTACAGCCAACACAGCGGGCCGATTTTTACCCGCGTTGGAGGGTCAATTTTATGGAAGGGGAAACCGGAATGCGTCGTTATCGGGCCGCAAGACGAGCATTGGGATATAGCGTTTATTGCCCACTACCCGAACGCAGGTGCCTTTTTGGAAATGGTGACAGATTCGGAATATCAAGCAATAGTCTTTCATCGCCAGGCTGCGGTTAAAGACAGTAGGCTTATCCGTATGGGTGCGTCAAAGGACGACTCAGGCCTTTTTGGATAGACTTAAGATAATAGCCTAATATAAAAATGGGGCTTACTTAGAGCCCCACCTGAAGGCATTGTTATGCCAAAAATAGCCGCTTATTAGCTATTCTCCTCGGCACACTTTTGAGCAACTGCAATCGCATCATCTTGTGCCGACTCACCCCCTGCTGCTGACTTTGAAATCAATGATTCATAGTCGGTATTTTCTACCGTGCATTTACAAATGTGAAGCATCGATTCTCGCTGGGCTTCTGGCACCTGAGATGCTTGTGCTTCGCATGCCTTCAGCGACATTTCCTTAAGTTGAACCGAGCCTTGAGCAAAGATGGTGTTCAAGGCTAATGCCGCAGTCGCGATACTTAATAATATAATTAAATTTTTCATAAGTTTGGTTCGGTAGTTTTTCGTAGGGCCGTCCACATTAGCTTGCGAAAAAACCATCGGCATTAAAATTTAGTTAGCTTCGGGCAAACATACCAAAGTGTTTATGGGAAAACTTGGTCCAGACTAAATCGCTCAAACTTACGCTTAGGTTGGCAGCTAAGCGTGACCATTTTCTGTGCAACCTCGATACCATAAATCGGTCGGTAGCGGCGCAACATCGGCAGCTTGCATAGCGTTGGTAGAACTTTACTCGCTAAGTCCTCAGCTAGTCTAGATTGCTCGCGTTGGCCGAGTAACAGTGAAGGCTGAAGAATGCTGATATGTTGAAACGCGAGATCTTGAACCTTAGCTTCTAGCTCGCCTTTCATTTTCAGATAGGCACTTAAACTCTGTTGGTCAGCACCGCTCGATGACACCAACAGATAATGTTTGACTCCTTGCTCTGAGGCTATGAGCGCTGCTTTGTACTGATAATCTAAATCGACTATACGTTGATCCGCAACAGAGCCAGCTTGTTTAGCCGTGGTGCCTAAACAAGAGAACAAAATATCACCGACAAAGAGATCTCGATGATCGCCGATCTGAGCAAAATTAATGACGTGATTTTCAACTTTTTCAGAAGCGTATTTGATGGATTTCCGAGTGATTACTATTATTCGGCTGATATGCTCGGCTTCGATTAATAGCCTGACTAAGTTTGAGCCGATCAAGCCCGTGGCCCCAATCACAATCGCTGTTTTATTTTCGCTTATTATCATCATTTTACTAATTTAGCATTGCTTGCAAATTAATTATAGAAGTAAACAGCTAATCCGATCGGCACAAATAAAAATAGCCCGACTCTGAGGGCCATTTTTATTGCTAGAAACTGTACCTGAACGAGAATGTGCCTTGCGTTTGATCCTCATCAAGTAAGGTGATTGTGCCTAAGTCGGCCTCGGCATCACTATGATTTATGCCTAGGTTCAAAGACATACCACGAGCAATATCGTAACGCAGGCCAGCCGCATATGAGGTTTCACGTTGCCCTTCTAGGTCGCCAAAATGAGCTTCGCCAGAAAAGGTCAACACGCCAATTTTGTGTGCTGCTCCAAACGACAAATACTGCCTATCGGTCGATAAATGCATGTTGCTTATCTGTTCTAGACCAAGGCCGACATCAAACATGCTGCTAGCATAAGTAAGCTCAGCAACAAATCCGAATGCCTGTGAATCGAACTCGACTAATTGATTATCTGGCGTGAATTTAGAATCGCGGTAGCGCAACGAGAAACGATAGTCTTTATTGCCTATGGGTCGCTGGAAAATCCCGCCAACCTCAAAGCCATCTTGGTCGTCAATTGCCGCCAGTAGTTGCGCCGGGCCGAAGCGACCAACGTAGGCAACGCCAGTGTCAGCAAGCTGGCCAAATTGATCGTCAAAATTTAACCGCGCATTGCCAACCCCTCTTGAACGCCTAGTTTGCTCTCGTACTAAGCCAGTCACGTTGCCAACTGAAGCAGTACCCCAAACACTGCCCAAATACACAGCCGCATTGTCGGAATAGTCATCGTCTGCAGAACTTGAATGCTCAGCAAAATAAGCGGCGCCTATGGTCCAGCTATTGGCCAATTGTGTTTCTGCAGCGACTTGAAAATTACCTAATAATGATGAGTCAGTGTCATCACTTTTGTAGTCCAACGCAACATCGACCAGTCCGGTGAGAGTGAACGTGATATCAGCATATTCAGCCGCCAAAGGTTGCTCTAATGACGATAGGGCCTCGTAATTTAAGTCGACCGCATTGGCTTGCAGCGACACCACCAGTGTCATCACAACTGATAACCTAGCCGTCAGTTTTGCAATATTAGCCGTTATCATGATTATACCGTCTGCGGGAAAAAGTTGTCGTAAGCCTGCTGCGCAATTCGGCGCCCTGCATCCATAGCCTGTGTGTGATCAAGCTGCCAATGCACACCTCCGTAGAGTCGACTCGAACCATTCTCTTCAGCCATTTGACTGAGGCTTGTCCAGTGTCGATTAATACCACGTAGCTGAGGCCATATAACTAAGTCGGGAGACTGACCGGATAAAGAAATTTTATCGTCACCTTGAATAAGTGCGATCATTTGCGTGCCGGCCGCGCCGAAAATTGAATGGCCGGAGGTGTAACTTGGAAAGCCTGGAGTCGGTATGTAGCTGCGCCAATTTGCCTGGCGAGTTACCCGAGGATCACTGTTTTTAAATTGCTCGGCGCGAACACGTATTGCACTTTCAGGGCGAACTAAATCATAGTAATACTTGCTATCCCATGCAGCGATAGATGCATCACACTGAGTCATTCCTATCAATGCAAAGCTGCGCGCCAATTGGATGAAATTGAGGTCTTGGTTTTGTAAAACTTGCATTCCTATGTAAATGAAATGTCCGGGCGGTGTTACTCCCCAAGGGCCATCCTCCCAAAACAGAGCAATCTCTGATTGGTCGTTAGTTCGTATGACGCTATCAGCGCCGCCTAAACGCCGAATAGTCTCAAATTCTTGAGCAAATTCTGGGCTGGCTGGATGATAAAATTCAGTTGCCCTAAATTGCGATCCCGAGTTCATAGTCCAGGGCTTGATCTGGCCTTGCCCGGGAAATAAACCTCGTTCAAATGAGTCGAATGCGGGGCCTGGTGTGGCGCTATAAAATGGACCAGTCGGACTCCATTTCAAACTATCATCACGACGCGCATATCGACCAAGATAAAAATTCACTTCACTCGGTTCAGCACCATCATCATTACGCATCCTGACGACATGACGGCCTACTTTTTTACCCCACTCTATGCCTGACGACTTTGCTTCGCTATTAGCAAAGCGTCCTAAAAATTCGCGTTTTTCGGCAATAAACGGCTGCTGGAAAACTTCGGCTGCGGCGACCGCGAAGGCGACACCATAAGCAACTTCAGGATCGGCGTTGCTCGGACCTACACCAAGACCATAGGGTTCTTGATAGTCCTGAGTAATGCCATTAGCCGCCAAAAAGCCAGCCGTCATAGGCATGGCAAAATTGTAGGCAGCGCGTGGCGGCGTGATTCGTTGGTCGCGCACTTGTTGAAGAACCACATCGACCCAGTGAAAAACTGTATTCTGATTTTGAGGCTTAATTATTTGAGTCAAGTAAGAGTGCGTGCTGCCAAATGGTGCCGTGCGGCACGCGGCGAGGTTAAGCAGTGGCACCGAGGCCATACATTTCAAAATCTGACGCCGACTCAATGACATTTCATTTCTCCCAAGAAAAAAAGTAATGCTAATGTAAAACAGCTCAGACCACGTGTTTCTTGAAATTTAGTCATTTTGATTAAACAATAGTTCTAATAATAGGTTGCGAATACGATCTAAGTCCTCGGGCCTAGATAAGCGGTGGTCGCCAGAATTTACTCTTAACAGACTCACCCGCTTCGAGAGTAAACGCTTAACCACCTTCGCTGAGCGCTGCCACTCGACAACCTCGTCCTGCATTCCATGAATTAGCCGAACATCAATATCTAAGTTGATGGGCTGATCTAATAAAAAGTGGGCGGTTCCATCATCAATCAAGTTTTGATAAATACGGTAGGGTTGTTGATCATCATATTGATTTAAAACTGAATAATAAACACGCGACTTTTCATCTTTTTTTGCTGATAAGCCCTTCAGCCGCTTTTGATAAGTCTTGGTCATGTCGGCGGCGCAGGCAATTAAAAGTAGACCCGTCACCCGCTCAGGGCGCTGCAAGGCGGCCAGTAAGGCAATCCAAGCACCCATCGAGCTGCCAACAACAATTACCTGGCCGATTGTGAGGCTATCGATAACGGCTAAGGTATCGGCTAACCACTGAGAGATACAGCCATCCGCAAAATCGCCGCCAGACTGACCATGACCACTATAGTCGAAGCGCACAAATGGTAGCCCTTGCTGCAAACAAAACGCTTTTATATCTCGCGCCTTGTTACCCTGCATAGTCGAGTTAAATCCGGCACAAAAAACAATGCATGGGCCGCTCCCAGAAATGGCCTCATAGGCCAATTCATAGTCATCTAACTGAAGCTTTGTCATCTATAATTTTGATTTGGACTTAACTTTAAGCCGATTATTAACATCGCGACTACTCAAGACAATTGATTCATCACCTATACGACAGTCAGATTTAGCCAGTCTGTCATAAAGCAAAACGTTAACACTGGCCGACAAATTCATACAACCACGAGTGGGTATATAAACGACATGGTCGGCTTCATCGACGAGGCTCTGCGAAATCGAGCCATCTTCTGGACCAAACAGGTACATAGCCTGTTGAGGGTGTTGAAATTCAGGTAATGGCGTAGCACCCTCAACAAATTCGACACACACCAACTGCATTCCATCTGGCATGGATTCGACGATATCTTCAACCTGATTCAATGGCACCGTATCCCTAGTATTATGAGTATCTGTTTGATATTTCGTGGCGCGATCAAAGCGCACCCCAGTATAGATAACCTGATCGGCCTGATAGCAGCCTACCGCTCTCATTATGGCGCCAACATTAGTGGGGCTTTTAGGATTACACAGGCCGATAAAAACAAGCGTCTCGTTTGCCATTCTAAAACGCTTCAGTCGTCAGTCTGGTGCGAGGTATGCTCGTCGATATCGCCCCAAGACATATCCAAAGCCTCTTCTATACGAGTAATTCTAGCTTCGAGTTCGGCTAACTTATTGGTGTGAGACTTACTGCTAGTAGGCGCTTTAGTTTGTTTAACCTCGATCTCCGACAAATCAGGTTCGCCGCATAGAAGGTGAGTGTATCGTTCTTCGCGTTGTCCGCTGCCGACCGGCAACTGCATGACCAAAGCAGGGCTCCGAGAGATAAGCTGCTTAACCGAAACCTCGACTTGCTCGATATTATCAAAGCCAACCATTTTTTCTGTACGCGCCTTAAGGTCGTTTAAGGTCAGCGGCTCTCTTAACATCAGCATGGCTAGCACCGCTTGCTCTTCGCGGGTGACTTTTAACATGCCTGGTGCACGGTGTGAAAATTTAACGATTCGATCACCATAATCAATACTCACGTAACCCAGTTCTTTGAGTTGTTGTGCGCTACTTACAACTTTACCCTCATTCATATTCATCACCGGCGAACGATTAGACTTTTGATTGCACGCCAATGTTAGTGAGTTAGGAGTAAGAGGGTAATTCTTTGGTGTTGCTAAATGCTTTTCCATCAGACTAGCAAGTACTCGTACTTGTTCAGGAGTTAACACTTGAGTTGTTTGTTCGATCATTTTATTCCGCTGTTCAGAAACAAGATTATTTACTTGCCAAGAATAACAGAAAGGGAGTGCACCCTAGCGACTATGCTCGGAACTATGCTCGGAACTATTCCAAATACATATTTGTCACTTTCAGCATAATCGCTTAACCTAGGTAGACAAGTCTTGTGGTGGAACTTAAACGTTAACCTTATTTTTAGCGATAATATAAACATGAACAACTCAGTCAAAATCAAAATCGGTTGGTTTTTCGTCATCTCTCTTATCTTGTTGCTAATCGTATTCGCGATTAAACGCGCATTCGATACTTACACCGGCGGGGCAGAGCAAAACTTGTTCGAACTGCGTTATCTAGAGCACCCGATTGTAACCGCCGTGCACATTCTCAGTGGTATCTTGTTTATAAGTTTGGCGCCGCTTCAATTTGTAAAGAGAGTGCGCATCAAAAGACTTGGTTTACACCGGCAACTCGGCCGAGTATTGGTTACCTGTGCTCTAATCTCTGGAACTTATGGACTAATAGCAACGGTTGCTTTCCCCGGCTTTGGCGGTCTCGCAAGTGAGGCATCAGCATGGTTTTTCGGCCCGATTTTTTTGTTCGCTGTGCTGCGAGCCTTCTGGTGCGCTCGTAATAGAAAGATAATCCAACACCGAGAATGGATGATTCGGGCCTTTGCCTTAGGCCTTGGTGTCGGCACGCAACGACTTATTTTAATTATCTTAATGAGCAGCTCTGGCTATAGCTTTGAAGAGAGCTTTGGCCCCGCTTTGTGGCTAGGTTTTGGATTTAACCTACTGGTTGCCGAAATATGGATTAACACCTCACGAAACAAATAATAATTTATAACAATCAACTACTAAACGAGAAAATACTATGAGCGCTGAATTGATATTTGATCTATGCGGCAAGCTGGTTTTGCCGGCCTGGCTATTGCTAATTGTATTACCTAAATGGCAATGGACTGAAAAAATAGTCTTCCACGTCTGGATTCCATCTCTACTAGCGATTTTCTATATATTCTGCTTTTACTCTGCTTTCCCATTTCCTCAAGGTTCCGGATTCAGCTCGTTAGCACAAGTAATGGTATTTTTTCAATCACCCTACGCCGCGATGGCTGGTTGGATTCACTACTTAGCATTCGACCTATTCATTGGCGCTTGGGAAGTGCGTGATTCACAAAGACGAGGTGTTAATCACCTATTGGTAATACCCTGCCTAATTCTTACTTTTCTTGCCGGTCCAGTGGGCTTATTGCTTTACTTCATTATTCGCTTCATCAAAGACCGCTCACTGACCACCATCGAACGTACGGTTTAGCGATGCAGAGGAGAGACTTCATTAGCTAATGCGCGACTCTAAATGCCGCTAGCTACTTGCCCAACAATTACGTTTTAGCGAACCAAACTGTTGCGTGGAGTAGTGCTGCGACGCTTCCAATTAATGTTCAAGAGTTATACCCCGCCGTGCATAAGGGTAAACTTTATGTGGCGGGAGGTATTGCCTCGAAACTGGGTATTATTTACTTTACCGATAACGTTGTTAGTTATGACCCAGCTTCAAATCAATGGACAGTAGACACCAAACAGTCTGAAGATCTGCATCACGCGGCGCTAGTAAGTGCTGGTGACCGACTGTTTTTAGTCGGTGGTTTCAATGGCGGCTACTCGCATATATGGAAAATGAGAAACCATGTATACGAATATGTCGAACAGCAGTGGATTGAAACAGTGAGCCTACCTAAGCCCCAAGCGGAGGGTGTCTTGGCGGCCAATAACG
>JAWUZB010000071.1:0-9325 GCA_034110505.1 Gammaproteobacteria bacterium | reverse complement strand
AATTACCCAATGGCCTAGCTTGGCACGGTGGATTTGTTGATCCCAGTAGTGGCGGAGTGTTCGATTTTCTAGGGCGTGCCTATAAGGGCGTGAAATCTAGCGATGACCGCGAAAGCCTAGAAATAGCATCCTATTAATTAGTTGTTGGCCATCATTATGAAAATTCAGCGAAATAAGTTCAGGGCTATTTAGTTAGAACCGCTCAGGGCTATTTAACCAAACCAACTGAGAGGTTGTTCATGCAATAAAGCGGCCTGCTCTCTTAAACTCAGAATATGATCTTCCCAGCACCGCTGAGTATTGAACCATGGGAAGGCGAGTTTAAATGCAGGGTCACTCCATCGCTTAGCCAGCCAACCGTAGTAATGAATAAGGCGCAGTGTTCGCAGCGCTTCGATTATATGCAGCTCACGTGCATCAAAGTCGCAGAACTCGGTGTATCCGCTTAATACGGCGTCTAAACCAGCCGTTCTATCGGGCCGATCACCGGCCAGAAACATCCACAGATCTTGTACCGCCGGCGCCATGCGAGCATCGTCAAAGTCAACAATGTGTGGGCCTGAGTCGGTCCATAATATGTTGCTAGGGTGGCAATCACCGTGACAACGAATCATTGAGATATCGCCAGCTCGCTCATAGCATTGCGCCGCTTCTAGCAACAATTGCTCGGTTAATGATTGGTATGCCTCAAGCAGATCGGCCGGAATAAAATTATTTTTCAGTATGAAGTCACGCGCTTGATAGCCAAAAGTTTGAATAGTTAGACTTGGGCGATGCTTAAAGCTTTGTGCTTTACCAACCTGATGTATGCGGCCCATAAATCGACCCATTTGTTCAAGTTGATCGAAGTTTTCTAAGTCAGGTGCTCGGCCGCCACGGTTTTCGAATAGTGCAATTCTAAAGTGCTCGGTTTGCAGCAGTGTTTCGCCGTTTATTTCGATCGGCGCAACAACCGGAATTTCAAGTTCGGCCAGATCTTGGGTAAGTTTATGTTCTTCTAAAATAGATTCATTGCTCCAACGAGCTGGGCGATAGAATTTAGCGACGACGCTTGACCCATCATTTAGGCCAACGCGGTAGACTCGATTTTCGTAACTATTTAGCGCCAGCAATCGTCCATCGCACTCATAGCCAAATAGTTCAATGCTGTTGAGCACCTCGTCAGGCGATAAATATGCATAAGCATGATCTAGCGATTTTTCTAATTCATCCAATGTGTGAGGCGCTAGAAGCGACGGCTGAGTTAATCAGATCCTGAGGATAACATGTGTACTAACGGTCGAAGACTTTATGTTATATATAGAGAGATAGAGTGAGACATCAGTATAGCTGCAATACGCCATGAAGTAGCTGTGGCGCTCGATAAGTGACTAATAGTGCCCACTGTTTTTACATTGATCGAGAGGGTATTAGAAATTTTTCTTTTGCACTGCAGCTATGCTGATTACTTATGGTGACAACACGTTGGGGAACTGGTTGAAATGTCTAATAACGGAACAGCTGATAGTAAAATAGTCGTGCATAGCCTACTAAAAACCGCGCCGCCAGTGCTCGTGGCGCACCGTGGTTATTCAGGTCGCTACCCAGAAAATACACTACTTGCTTATCAGGCCGCGTATCAACATGGCGCGCGTTATATGGAGTTAGACCTACAATTAACCACCGATCGTGTACCTATGTTGCACCATGATGCTAGTTTAAAGCGTATGGCCGGTGTTGATGCGGATATCCGCGACACCAAAGCTAAGCACGTCAAATCGATGCATGCATCCTACCCGGCTCGTTTTGAGGGAGAGTTTACTGATAACCGTTTTACTACCTTCAAAAAATTTTGTAAATGGATGGCTCAACACGAGGATGTGACTAGTTTCGTTGAAATTAAACAGGAGTCGATAGATCGCTTCGGTATTCCCGTGTTTATGGACGAAGTACACAAGCGAATCCTGAGTACAGACACCGAGTCACAATGTGTGATCATCTCTTTCAATCACGAAGTGATTGAGTACACGCGTAATATTTCGTCAATGCGAACAGGTTATGTTTTACCTGCATGGAACGATGATTGTAAGGAAATATTAGAATCATTAAGGCCTGACTTTGTTTTTTGTGATGTCGAGAGCTTACCGCGCAACGATGACCAAATTTGGCGTGGCAGCTGGCAGTGGGCTATTTATAATTTAGATGACGTAAATTCAGCTATTGATATGGCCAACCGCGGTATAGCGTTTTTAGAGACTAATCAAATAGGTACCTTAATGAGCCATGATGCTTTAGCAAATAGAGGAAAATGATAATTAAAAAATCGTTCAAATTAGGTTTCTTTTCAGCGCTTATATTATTACTAATATCTGGCTGTGTTAGCACTCAACAAAATCCGCAGAATAGCTTAATAAGCAGCGACGTGCTTTTGCCAGCATTTAATCAGCGCTTATTTGAACCTTCAACGGTGATTAGTGAGAAGCAGGTTTTTCACCTGACTGAAGCGCAGCAAGCGGATTTTTTTAAGTTTTTTAATAACCCAAAATTTGCAGCAACACCTCGCCATGTACGAGTTGCAACCTACATGGGGCTTATTCTTGATCAGTTTAGCTTTTCCGATAAAACCCTTACAACTCGTCAGTCATTGGCTAGTAAAAGTGGCAATTGTTTATCGCTAACGGTCTTAACCACAGCATTCGCGGAGCTAGCAGGCGTTGATGTAACCTATCAGTTGCTTGATCAAAATCCGATCTACAGCATAGATCAAGGCTTGTTAGTAACCTCAGACCATCTTCGTGCCGTGCTTAAATCTGAACCGATCGAGGGCGGCACTTTTTCATCAGTTTCGCGTGTGCGAATAGATTATTATCAAACTGATGGACTCAGTTATGTCGACAATATAAGTTCTAATCATCAACGCTCTGTATTTTATAGCAATTTAGCGGTTGAGAAACTGGTTAGTGATGACGTAGATTCAGCTTACGCCCATGCTTTGCGCGCCTTGGCTATATACAAGAGTAACGCCTCAGCATTAAACACCATGGGCATAGTGCATCGTAAACGGGGTGATTTAGTAAAAGCGGAAGAAATTTATCTGCATGGTGCCAAGTATTTCAATAAGGGGCCAACCTTTATCGGTAATTATACGTCCTTGTTAAATAGTCAGGATCGTGACGTTGATTTGAGCAAGCTAAGCCGAAGCGAGTTTTCTACGGTTGCAGACCATCCTTGGCAATGGGTGCGTGCCGGCAAAAAATCATTCGACAATGGCGACTACGGAAAAGCCGTTTCTTTCTATCAGCACGCATTGCAATTGGCACCAGATCTACATCAGGTTTATTTACTGGCGGGTGACGCAAGTTACGCTAAAGGCAATATGGCCGAGTCTCAGCAATATATAGTTCAAGCTCTAAGGGTCGCCAGGGAAACCTTAGATCGTAGTAGCTATAAGCGTAAGCTCGAGGCCTTTAACCGACCATAGGGTTTGCTTGTCTGCATAATAAAAAAGCCGAATCAGATGCGGCTTTTTTAGTTTAACCTTGGCAAACTATTGTTTAGCTAGCGAATCTCGGCGAGTAGCTTATCTTCATCAGAAGGTTCTGCTGGCGCTGCTGCTAAGGCTTTCTTGGCGGCGTTGATGCCTTTGATTACCATGAATAGTGCAAATGCGACTACCACGAAGGCAACCATAGCGTTAATGAATAGGCCGTAGTTGATGGTTACTGCGCCAGTTTGTTTAGGCGCATCTAGGGGAGCATAAACAACGCCATCACAGCCTTTAATTACAAAAAACATATTACTGAATATCAACACCACCGGCAAGTACACCAATAACCGGCATAACGCTATCATCCAGTGATTTAACAATGGCGCTAAAGGCGGCAACAATAACGACACCATATTAAGTCGATGATGCGCTAATGCATACTGGGTTAACTAGCCACTGCTGCCTTCAAGGTGTTGTGCCAGTGAGGCAAACCCATAAACTTAAGGAGCTTGGCTCAGTACGCAGACTTGATGCCCTCGTGGTTGATATTTTGACTTAAATAGAGGCTTTTGCAAGGCGGATAAAAATTTATGACAATCTAACAGCCAGCGACTGGGTCATGCGGCTAGCGATAGCTTAGGCTGACTTGATAGTAAGGGTGATCAGAAACACCTTTTTCTAACATTTCTCCGCCTTCAACTTTAAAGCCTTTGGTAAGAATCCAATCGATTCTATCGCTATTCTCTAAGTCTAAGCCAGCGGCGGAAATCGCATCAGTAATCTCAATGTCCTTAAGTGCACGGGCTAAGCTAGGCGTGTTGGCACGGCTATTAAAATCACCGAGTAAAATAGCTCGAGGGTATTTAGCAAATTCTTGCAGTACCAGAGCAAGCTGATCATCGCGACCACCACGTGTATGCAGGTGAGTATTGATGAAATGGAAGCTCTCGCCTTGCCAATGAATTTTTGCGATCGTCATATTACGAAAGCTTTTTGCCGATTGGTCGGGCAGCATTTCAATGCGCCAGTCGCTTACCGGTATTTTGCTCAAAATAGCATTGCCCCGATGTTCGCGAAACCAGCGCTTACGTGTCGCGCTGAATAACCAGCCAAACTTGCCAACCTTTGCCAAGCGCTGGGTTTGGCCCGAGCTCAGACCTAAGAAACCCTCAAAACCAGCTGCGTACACTTCTTGAACACCGACTAAATCTGCATCAGCCATAACCCTAGCACTCGCTAGAAGGTTGCGTTTGCCGTCGAGACTTTTGCCAGTTTGGATGTTGTAGCTTGCTACCTTCAGAATATCGGGTTCCGAGCTTTGTAGGGGTTGAGAAAGGAGTGATATACCCGCTTTATCGTTGCCTGGTTTAGACTTTCGGGCAACCGCAAACAGCGCGATAATTATGCCAATAATTATGATTTTGGCCATCGATTCTCTCTCTAATGTTTATTTTGTTGGATGATTATTGTCTGCTCTATTCTATTAAGCTATTGGTTTTAAAAACCGCTTAGTTGTGGCTTGTCGCCCTCTGGTAGCGAGCATTCGGCTTTCGCCGATTCGTAGCGACTACTTCGTAGCGACTACTTCGTAGCGACCAAATACGCGACGTATGATAAACAGGCTTCGCCTAATTCTGTTTTAGTGAATATACCATCGCCACTTTCTCCATCTTGGTCGGTTCCTTCCCAGTAACAGTCGGCATTTTTAAAGCCAGCTTCAAGCATGATATCGCGTAACTCAGGTAAGCCCCATAGCCGCCATTCGTAGGTGAAGGCATCGGTCATCTCGGTGCCGTCTGGGAAGCGAAAGTGTATATGCAGACGTGCGTGACCATTGATCGGATTGATCGCGTCTTGATCCCATACGTAGGTGAAGCTTTGGTCGTCCATTTCGGTTTCTTCTTCGAGCTCTTGGATACTCTCGGGGCCGCCATGTAGATCACAGACAAAAATGCCGTCGTGGGCTAAATCAGCGTAAACCCGTCTGAAATAGTCGAGCATTTCTGAGCGTTGTTTGAATATCCAGTAAGAAAAATTTTGCGCACATCGGACATCGGGCGCACGTCGGCTTGGATTGCGAGCATCTTCCTGATATTGCATAACGCGCTTGCCGGCTTTGCCTAATGGTTTGAGATTATTTTTTAATCCCCAGGCAAGAGGTTCTGAGTCGATATCATAAGACTCGGTAGTAAAATCATTGCCTAGACTGGCCCAATGACCTGACATCAAACAGGTGCCGCAAAAATCTTCACGCAGATGTTTTGGGGTCTTACCGTTGATCGATTTATAGGTATCGATTAGAAAGCTTACATCCTGCTCTGCTGACTGAACGGCACGTTGATACAGTACGTATTTGTCCGCCGTTTTAGCGGTGTAATTCTTAGCCATTTTAAACCCGTTTAATGTGCGATTGCGTGCGCTAAATTCAGGCTAAAGTGTACCGTAAAATATCGCCTCTAAATAGCCAACATCTTAGCCGTTACAGGCAATCTAAAAAAATGCCAAAAGTAAGCACCTTAGGTTTGTCTTATTGTAGTGGCAAAGGTCGCTCGCTAGAAATACAAATTACCTTATACTCTGCGTTTAAGCCTTGGCACATTAGCTCGAGTTAAGGTCAAAACATTTAGCGACTATTCTTGAGTAACGTTTTCAATATTAAACGCTAACTTGTTGATAAAAATAGAAACTCTGATTTTGCTTTTTCAGAGCTTAAAAATAGTTATACACAAATAATTTAAGTCAAGAGTTTTGACATAATTATTTTCTGTGTAATATTTCTGAAACATTTGATCTTTCATAAGTGGTTGATTTTATTGATTTTAATTTTTTGCATAAAAAATAGGCAATTTTTGTCAGGCCAATAAGTATCAACTGTTACAGCTTGCTATTCAGTTTTATCAACAGAGTTATCCACAGGCTGTGTGAGTAACTTTTTATAACAACATGACGATTGTCTAAACCCGCATAAACAATGACTTTATCGATATTTGAGCAAAGATCAGAGCACATTATAAGTGTTGCTGTGCCTGTGCCGCTGCGACAAAGTTTTGATTTTTTGGTGCCGATGACGTCATCTCAAAATGAGGTCAAAGCCAGTATAGGTGCGAGAGTGAAAATTCCTTTCGGCCCGCGTAAATTAGTCGGTGTTATTTTAGCGATTAAAAGTGACAGCGACTTCCCTGAAGATAAGCTTAAACCGGCGATTGAAATACTCGATCAAGCGAGTCTATTTGATGATGCTCTCTGGTCTTCATTACTTTGGTTGTCGCGCTACTATCTAGCGCCTATTGGTGAAGTCTTGGATGCCGCTCTGCCGGTAGCATTGCGTCAGGCTAATGAACTGATGCCAAGTAGTAAAAAGACTTGGGCTTTGACCGAAGTTGGCCGTAGCCGTTCGATTGATGAACTCAATCGTGCGCCGCTGCAGCTTGCTATTATTAAGCTGTTTATGAAAAATAGTTTGTTAACGGCGGATGATTTTAAAGCTAACACTTCTAGTTGGCGTCAGGCGATCAATTCTTTAGTTGAGAAAGGCTGGGTTGAGGAGACCCAGACTGAACCACGTCTGTCGCGCCGCTCCGTTAATAAGCAAGACTCTATTACGCTAACCGAGCAACAAGTAGTGGCTGTTGCGGCGATTAATCAAAGTATTAGCCAGCAAAGTTTCTCTTCAACCTTGTTACACGGCGTTACCGGTAGCGGTAAGACCGAAGTCTATTTTTCGGCGATGGAGTCAGTGCTGGCTGCGGATAAGCAAATTTTGCTTATGGTGCCTGAGATTGGTTTAACGCCACAACTTATCGAGCGAGTTCAGCGCCGTTTTAGTGAGCCTGTTGTGGTAATGCACTCGGGCCTTAATGATACTGAGCGACACCTCGCTTGGTGGCATACAAAACAAGGCAATGCGAAGATAGTAATCGGTACGCGTTCATCCGTGTTTAGTTGTTTTGCTGATCTTGGCTTAATCATTATTGACGAAGAGCACGATGGCTCGTTTAAGCAGCAAGACGGTGTGCGCTATCAAGCCAGAGACGTGGCGACGTATCGAGCAAAGCAGCAAAATATACCGATTATTCTGGGCTCGGCAACGCCCTCACTTGAGACCTTCGTTAATGCCGAGTCAGGCCGCTATAACTTACTCAGTCTTACTGAGAGAGCGACCAAGGTTGCACTACCAAGCATCGAGCTAATTGACCTTACCATGCAGCCCACCAACGACGGCTTAAGCCCAGGCATGCTAGAGGCGATAAAAGCGACACTGGCGAAAGGCAAGCAAGTAATGCTGTTTCTTAATCGCCGTGGTTATGCGCCGGTGTTGTATTGCAAGGACTGTAAGCAAGCGGCAAAATGTCATCGTTGTGATTCACACCTGACCTTGCATCGGCGGGTAAATCGTATGCGTTGTCATCATTGTGGTTACGAGGGCCAATTACAAACTAGGTGTGGCGCCTGCAACTCAACGGAAATGGTTGATGTTGGTGAAGGCACCCAACGAGTCGAAGATGCAATTACTTTGCGCTTTCCTCAAGCAACGGTATTACGTATCGACCGCGATAGCACCAGTCGCAAGGGTGAATTGGCTGAGGTACTTGAACAAGCCCGCTCTGGTAAGGCCGACATATTAATTGGCACTCAGCTAATTACCAAAGGCCATGACTTCCCCAATGTCGGCATGGTTGGCATATTAGAGGCCGATCAAGGCTTATACAGCACTGACTTTCGAGCCAGCGAAGCCTTGTTTCAACAGATTCTACAAGTCGCCGGTCGCGCTGGTCGTCGAGGTGATGTTGGCCGCGTATTTATTCAAACCAACTTTCCTGACAACCCGTTTTTCGATAAAGTCATGAAACATGATTTTATTGGTTTTGCCAAAGGCTTAATGGAAGAGCGAAAAGCCGCACAGTTCCCGCCGTTCGGTTCTTTTGCGTTGATTCGAGCTGAGTCGCCGCATCAGGCACAAGCGCTACAGTTTTTACGCAAAGCGAGACACGATATTCAAGCCAGTGATGGTGTCAGGTTGATGGATGCGGTACCCGCGCCAATGGAACGCCGCGCGGGTAGGTTTCGGGCTCAGTTGTTGCTATGCAGCAGCCAGCGCTCAGCACTTAATCACACGTTAGCCGTCTGGTTGCATCTAATAGCGACCGATAAGGAGGCGAAAAAAATGGCCAATTCGGTGCGCTGGAGTTTAGATATAGACCCGCTAGATCACTTTTAGAGACCTCAGCCTCATCGGTTTACGTGCGCTGAAGTGCTTTAACCGCTGAATCGGTCGCGACACAATACGGCACCACATAGTTGAATAGAATTTTGATGCTAGTTTGCGGCGTAATATCGAATGTGATAATTGCATTGCCGTGATTAATAGCCGACAGGATGCTACCGACTGCTAATGATACTTTAATGGCGTTTATGACGACGCCGCGAGATAAGGCAAGCTGAAAAAAGAGAGCTGATTAGTCATAGAAATCTAAGCATAACGCCAGTCAGCGATAGCGCGACCAATTTTTTCAACAATTGACTAGAAACAGGGATTAATAGCTGGCTATCAATATTACGGCTATAGGCTACTCTTAAAAATATAGGCATGCTTTCGAATACGGTATGACAGCGATATGTTTTAGATACTGCTTATGTTGTATGATTCCATCTAGGCATTACTGAGGTCGCACAGCTTATTTATTTCTTTATAGAAGATTGCTCAAGTGATGCTGGGAATGCCTCAGATTTTTCTCTAAAGTAAACCTGATACCGCTCTTCAAATCCAGCACGTGGGGGAATTCTACCCTCTAGCAGTCTGTCGGACTTTACCTCCAATTAATGAGATAATATCGGCTTCAATCAGACAATACAGATAAC
>JAWUZB010000070.1:0-10160 GCA_034110505.1 Gammaproteobacteria bacterium | reverse complement strand
CTCTTCTGGAGCGTTGTCGATGTTTGCGAAATCTACAGCGGTACCGCCGTAAGCTTCTGACAAACATTTTGTGATGGCAGCGGTCAAAGTAGTCTTACCATGGTCAACGTGACCGATAGTACCTACATTGACATGCGGCTTGGTTCTTTCGAATTTTTCCTTAGACATAGCGTTTCACCTAATCTTCTGGTTTTAAAAAATAAAATCTTTAACTTAAATTTAAATACTGAACTTACTTTTAACCGAAAGCCCTCAGCCGCGGCTTGCCGCAACGAGGTGCTTCTAGCGCCGGTTAAAAGGCTAGTACCTGTTTACAATTGCATCAACGACATTTTTAGGCGCTGCTGCATACTTATCAAACTGCATACTGTAAGAAGCTCGGCCTTGCGTTGCACTTCTCAGTGCCGTTGCATAACCAAACATTTCTGCCAGCGGTATATCAGACTTAATTAACTTGCCCATAGGTGAGTCATCAATACCTAGAATTACGCCACGGCGCGAATTAATATCTCCGCTGACGTTACCCATGTAATCTTCTGGAGAAACTATCTCCACGGCCATTACTGGCTCTAATAAATCAACACCTGCTTCGCGGCAACCTTCTCGGAAGGCCTGGCCAGCAGCTGCTTTAAATGCAAATTCCGAAGAATCAACATCGTGGTACGAACCATCAAACAAGGTAACGCGAATATCGACCATTGGGTAGCCAGCGATTACGCCACCACCTAACGCGTCTTCAACGCCTTTTTGTACTGACGGAATAAACTCACGCGGCACAGAGCCACCTTTGATCTCGTCCACAAACTCGAAACCAGCACCACGTTCAAGTGGTTCTATTCTCAAGAAAACATGCGCATATTGCCCACGACCTCCTGATTGCTTCGCGTATTTTGTCTCGTGCTCGATCGATTTCTTGATAGTTTCGCGATAGGCCACCTGCGGCTTACCTACGTTACATTCAACATCGAACTCACGCCTCATTCGATCAATAATGATATCCAGATGAAGCTCACCCATGCCAGAGATAATTATTTGACCTGACTCTTCATCGGTTTTCACTGTGAAAGAAGGGTCTTCTTGGGCTAACTTACCCAATGCAACACCCATTTTCTCTTGATCCGATTGCGTTCTAGGCTCCACTGCTTGCGAAATCACCGGTTCAGGAAAATCAATGCGCTCTAGTGTTACCGCGTTTTTAATATCACATAAGGTATCGCCTGTTGTGACACTTTTAAGCCCGACCGCAGCAGCAATATCGCCGGCTCGTACTTCTTTAATTTCTTCACGATTATTCGAATGCATTTGCAAAATTCGTCCAATTCGTTCTTTTTTACCTTTAACCGGGTTAAATACGGCATCGCCTGTTTGCATTATTCCAGAGTAAACACGGAAAAATACTAATTGACCGACAAAGGGGTCGGTGGCGATCTTAAATGCCAAAGCTGAAAATGACTCATCATCACTTGACCGGCGGGTAACGATATTGTCTTGATGATCAAGACCCGTAATTGCCGGAACTTCAGTTGGCGACGGAAGGTATTCTACAATCCCGTCTAACACTGCTTGAACACCTTTATTTTTAAATGCGCTACCGCACATAACAGGTACTATTTCATTGGCAATGGTCAGCGCGCGTAACGCGGCTTTTATTTGTTGAGTCGTTAATTCACCTGTTTCGAGGTACACATCCATTAACTCTTCTGAACTTTCAGCAGCGGTTTCAACCATCTGCTCGTTATATTCTTTGGCTAAATCAACTAGATCAGCAGGAATATCTTTTTCTTCAAACTGCACACCTGCGGAATCTTTATCCCAGTAGATGGCTTTCATTTTGATTAAGTCTATTACACCTTCAAACTCTTCTTCAGCACCAATCGGCAACTGCAACGGAACTGGCTTTGCACCTAAACGTGTTTTTATTTGCTCTACAACGCGCAAGAAATCAGCACCAGAACGATCCATTTTATTGACGAATGCCAAACGAGGAACATGATACTTATTTGCTTGACGCCAAACAGTTTCAGATTGGGGCTCTACACCACCAACTGCACAGAATACTGCAACCGCGCCATCGAGGACTCTCAACGAGCGTTCAACTTCAATTGTGAAGTCAACGTGCCCGGGGGTATCGATGATATTGATACGATGCTCTTCAAATGAAGCATCCATACCGCGCCAAAAGGTTGTAGTTGCTGCAGACGTAATAGTAATACCGCGCTCTTGCTCTTGCTCCATCCAATCCATGGTTGCTGCACCATCGTGCACTTCACCGATTTTATGGCTAATACCCGTATAAAACAAAATGCGTTCTGTCGTCGTGGTTTTACCCGCGTCGATGTGAGCCATGATGCCTACATTTCGGTATCTATCTAGAGGAGTTGAACGTGCCATTTCTATTTCTATCTATTGCTATTCTTATTAAGCCTTCGGCTTTCGCTGAGGACTCTATTTAGTAAAAAGCTATGTCTAACGACTAATCTATTTTCATATTGTAAAAGAGCGTAGCTTTTTACCCGGCGCCCGCCTTAGCGGACTTGAGCTCAAGGCTGTTACCCTGAAGTTCTTACTGCAAGCACTTATCAAGATCAGCGCCAACAGCCCGGGTCGGCAAGCCGACCGATTGCAGCGCAATCGCCGCGAATATCTAGAAACGAAAGTGCGAGAACGCCTTATTCGCTTCAGCCATACGATGAACGTCTTCGGTTTTGCGCATTGCACCACCACGTTTTTCGAAAGCATCGATCAATTCACCAGCAAGACGCTGCATCATTGATTTTTCAGAACGGTTACGTGCGTACTCAACAACCCAGCGCATTGCCAGAGCTGTACGACGACTAGCACGAACTTCAACAGGTACTTGATAAGTAGCACCACCAACACGTCGGCTTTTCACTTCGACCATTGGCTTAACATTTTCAAGAGCACCGTTAAAAATTTCTATCGGGTCTTCTTCACGACGCTCAGCGATTAAATCCAGGGCATCATAAATTATCTTTTCAGCGATTGATTTCTTACCATCTTTCATCAAAATGTTTACAAATTTCGCTAACGTTACGTTACCGAATTTTGGATCCGGCAATATTTCGCGTTTTGGGACTTCTCTTCTTCTTGGCATAACTTGCTCCTAAAGCAGTTTATTCTCGGGCTTACGTCAACTAGCTCTCACTAAAGAGCAGGCCCAATACTTATGTCGTAATGACTGATTTTATGATTTTGGCTTCTTAGCACCGTACTTAGAACGACCTTGACGACGTTCAGAAACACCTGAAGTATCAAGCGCACCGCGTACTGTGTTATATCGAACACCCGGTAAATCCTTAACACGACCGCCACGAATAAGTACAACACTGTGCTCCTGCAAGTTGTGACCTTCACCACCGATGTAGCTTGTCACTTCAAAACCGTTCGTTAGACGAACACGCGCTACTTTACGTAAGGCTGAGTTTGGTTTTTTAGGAGTCGTTGTATATACACGAGTACAAACACCACGACGCTGAGGACAAGCCATAAGCGCTGGAACGTTAGATTTCTGTACTTGCTTCTTACGCGGGTTACGTACTAATTGATTAATAGTTGGCATAATCTAATTTTAGTTTTTATAAAAAGTCGTTTAAAGGCCAGAAAGTCCAGCACGTCAGAGCGACAAAAACCCCAAGCACAAAGCCTGAGGCATCAAAGAGGTCGCGAGTCTAGGCATTCGCATAGGCAAAGTCAAGCAAATGCGCTGCAACTGCGGCGATTTGTTGGCAAAGATCTCGATCTCGTTAGGTGTTCGTTTCTGCCGCTTAAAAAATTTTTCTATTCAAGCGGATTCCGTCTTACCGAAGAGGCCTATCCTTCTTCTTATGTAGCTCACTAATTTACTAGTGACTACTGAGTCGATTGGGTCTAAAGCAGTAACGGCTTTTCAGTCAGCGGATTCTAGGCGTCTAGTGCTACCAATGCAAGGCCAAGCTTTAGAAAAAAGCCATTAATCACTGAGTTTTTATCAAACCTTGTTGTTCTCGCTTGATGATATTAGCAACACTGCATTTGATGCGGCGAGCAAGCCGAATATGTGCAGTAAATGCTAGCCCTACTTTGTTAAATATATTTGGCCACTAAATTCCACGCTATTGGCGCCACCGAAGCGGCTAGAACAAGCGCCATGGTTAGATTGAAAACCTTCTGATGCCTCAGGTCAGCGAGGATCTTTTTCAACCCTGCACCAAACATCATCCACACACCAGCACTGGGAAAGGTCATTAGAAAAAAGACTAAACCGACCAGTAATATCTGTAGGTTTATATCCGCCCCTACAGTGGTGTAAGCCGCAATAGCACTTGTACCCATAATCCAAGCCTTAGGATTTACCCATTGAAACAGTGCGGCTTGAACAAAGCTTAACGGTTTCGATGATTGCCCACCTTCTAGGTTGGCCGGAGCCGCAGTGGCAATTCGCCAAGACAAGTACAATAGGTATAAAATCCCACTTACCTGAATAAACTCATGCAACAACTCAAAGCGCTCAAATAGATAGCCTAAACCAAAACCAACGGCTAAAAACATGCTCGGAAAGCCAAAGCAAATACCAAAAAAATGCGGCATGCTAGCGCGCCATCCGAAGTTGAGCCCAGAGGACATGATCATAATGTTATTCGGCCCAGGAGTGAACGCAGCCGCTATCGCAAAAGGAATGAGTGAGGGATGGATTTCCATGATAAAAATTAGCAGACCATATAGCCGCATATAATAGCGCTAACCTTAGCTTAGGCAAGCCATTGATCAAGATTTCCGTTTGATAATCAATACGCGCACAGTTAATGTGGCTAGCGAATAGTTATAAAACTTCACTTGCGGCGGACGGACTCATGTGTCAACCGAAATTATTTTCTCGAGCCTTAACTATATTGGCACTATGGATAGTCCCGCTATTCACCTCGTCAGCGAGCCAAGCCCAACAGAGTAATTGGAGCAACTTAACGGAAACTCTACCGCTTGCACTGGTCGAGAAAATGCTAAGGCAGGCCAAGCAAAATCAGCTTGCTACGAAACAGACTGCCGAGCTGTCTAAGATTGGTGTTTTTTTACGGCCTGTAATTCAACCAAAAAAAACGCAGCAGCACAAAAAATCAGCCCTATGGTAGCCACCAAAGGAGGCAATCGTGTACAGGTATATATAACCCTAGACGAGATTAACGAGCGGAGTTTAAATCTACTCAAGGACGCTAATATAGACATTGAAGTTATCAACACTGAGCTCAATAAGATACAAGGCTGGGTGGATATCACGGCGATTGATAGTCTGGCCAGCATTGATAACGTGATTAAGATTACAGTTCCGAGTTATGGCGTGCCCGCGGCGGGCAGAGTCACCACCCAAGGGGATTCAATATTGGGTGCTGCCGAGTTGCGGGCACTCGGCGCCTCAGGGCGTGGCGTTAAAGTGGGAATTGTATCGGACGGCGCCAATGATTGGCGATCAGCCGCAAATACTGGCGATCTACCAGCAAAAATCACAACCTATGGCAGTTGCGCCTCTCGCGCCGACGACCCACAGAACTGTCGATCTAGACTTACTTGCAATGAAGGCACGGCAATGGCTGAGATTATCCATGATATTGCTCCAGACGCCGAAATAGCCGTAGCAGCGGTAAGCACCTCACTTGGATTTATCCAACAAATAATCCGCCTAGCAAATATATTTAGGGCGGATATCATTGTCGACGACCTAGGCTTTTTCGGCGAACCCTACTTCGAGGATGGCGACCTTGCCCGGGCCGTCAGCGCTTTACCAAGCAATATTTTGTATTTCTCTAGTGCCGGAAATAGCGCCAACACTCATTACGAGCAAGAATTTAGCGCCATCCAAAGTCGTCATAACTTCGGCGCCCAGAATAATATTAGTGATGACGCTATCGGCTTTGGTATTCGCCCCAATCGAGGGGTTTTCGTGTTGTTACAATGGGCTGACCGCTACGCCAACGCTAACAGCAACTACGACTTATTCGTATTCGACCAAAGCAACGAAGTTGGTCGCAGCAGCGGCACCAATAGTACCGCTATTGAAGGGGTTTGTGTCTATAACGGCAGCAGTGACGATGCCGTTAGATTTGCACTTATCAATAAAGTTTCAGGATTAAATAGGCGCTTAGAAATGTTCTTTCTCGGCTCTTATGGCGTAGAATACCCAACCCCTCAAGGAAGTGTTTTCGGTCATGCTGGCACACGGCGAGCTATTGCCGTTGGTGCGATTAATGCTGGCAGTAATCGCGCTGCATTTTATAGCTCTCAAGGCCCAGCAAGAGTGTATTTTCCATCGTTACAGCTGCGAGCCAAGCCCGATATCGCCGCTACCGATAGGGTTAATGTAACTGGCGCTGGGGGGTTCAGTAAACCTTTCTTTGGCACTTCAGCTGCGGCGCCTCACGCAGCAGCGGTCGCGGCGCTACTATTAAGTGCCGGACCAGAGTAAGTGCCGGACCAGAGGTTACACCTAGCGAGGTTCGTACCGCACTTTTAGCCGCCGCTAGCGGCGGTGGAAGTAGAATTTCAGTTGGTAGTGGCCTTATCAATGCCTTAGACTCTTTGGAGATACTGGGCCTTCAGCTCAATAACAACGGATTCGTGCCAGGCTTTCAAAATAGTTCGCCAGCAATAGTGGCGCCCCTATTGCTGCTGCTAGATGACGAGGGCTAATGCCGGCCCGAATTACTAAGCTGGACGCCTGACTAGTTAGCAGCAAGCACTCTCGCTGGCATCACCGGCGCTATAACCATCAGCGACGGTTACAGCACTAAAGGGCATTGCTGTTCCGCAGCCGTCAAAGATACCGAAATGATTTTGCCAATCGCCAAAAAAATCAAAATGATCGGCAAAGCGAGTATCAGCTAGCATTCGATAAGTATTACCACACACTGGGAACATTTTCCCTGTTTCTATTACATGGTGCTCATCTAGTAAAAATTTATCAGCGTGGTGCTGAATAGACCCTTTATAGCGAACCGCTTGACCATAATCTTCACAGGCTGGCTCCAATTCATCTAACTTGAATAAGCGATAGGTGGCCGAAAAGAACTTTCTGTCGCCCAACATTTCTTGTAAGCGCGCATTCTCAATCGCCAATGGTCTACTTTTAACCAGGCGCGGGTCTTTAAAGCCACATTGTTTAGATAGATTTATAAAGTCATTCCAGTACAACGCTCCCGATATGCATTCACCGTATAGCTCTTCATCATCAATCAAGTGTTGAGGCGTTCGACGCTCGGCGTATACATCTGAAAAATATATTTCACCACCTGGTTTCAATAAGTTATAGCACTGCTCTAACACCGCATGCTTATCTGGAGATAGATTAATCACGCAGTTGGAGACGATAATATCGAACGAATTTGGCTCAAGATCTAATTGGTCTAGTTGCTCGATAAAGCCTTTTTTAAACGACACATTCGATGTTGTGAAGCCAAATTCCTGAGCGTGATAATCGAGATACTGATTTGCCACATTGAGCTGCTCTTCGGTCATATCGACACCGACGACATGGCCGCTTTGCCCAACCAAGGCTGATAAGGCATAGACATCTCTGCCGGCACCTGACCCTAGATCCAAAATACGTGTGCCTTCGAGCTGTTCAGGTAAAACCAAGCCACAGCCGTAGTAACGCATCAACACTTGGTCATGTACTTTGGATAAAATTGGCTTGAGGTAAGATGGCAATCCTTCGTCAGTGCAGCATGCATCAGTTTTCAAGTCATCACTTGTTTGCAGCACTTTGCCGTAGTAATCCTGAACTTGGGAATAGGTTAGTTTTTGGTTCATAGTTTGATTGCTTGGCTAAACAGGTTGATCAGCTCGCTCGGGGGCGAGCAACTTTGGCGGTTCATTTTTTTATGAGAGTAACGTTGCACTCTGCTATCACAAACAGTCATGCATCTTTCGATTTTTCTTAGTCTACCGCCTTAACACGAGCCATAGCAAACTATTGATGACTGCCTATAAACTCAATGCCGATAGAAAAATACTGATCTGTTGAAGGTTCATCAAAACACTGGTCATAGCCACTAGCTATTGCCCGACTTTTTTAGCAAAATAGCGAGAAGCTACTTATTTAATCTTGCGCAGCTGCCATGCTCAGGTCTTGATTGATTATAGTTAATTATATGACCTAACGTAGCGGCGCTCGATTACAACAGAATTTAAAACAACTTTTTTACTGCCAGCAATCAGTATTAAAAAGAGATCAATAGACAAGGTGAACGTTAAGGTGATCAGTAGGCGAAGTTTATTAACCGGTGGGGCCTTGCTGACGTCTCTTGGGCTCTATTCTTATCAGCGAGGACTTCGCTACCCTCGACTCTCATTTGAGCATGAAGCGGTGAGTTCAACGCTATCAGCCGCACATCTTAATCTAAGTTTTAAAGATTGTATCGCGGTTAACGACAACACCTTGAGGGCAATTGCGCCTGAGCCATCTGTCACCATCAAACTCACTAAGGGAAGCTCATCGTTCGAGATCAATAATATTGCCAACAATGCAATACTCGATATCAATCAAGGCCGAGCTTATAAAGGTAGCGTCGATCAGCAGGTACAGGGAATCCGCCGACAAGTTTACATAGAGTCGGGAGGCGAGCAAACTCTAACACTTAAATGGACAGTACCGAACAGCAACGGTTTTGAATTTGCCGTTATGGGAGATACTGGTGGCGGCGCGGAATTAACGTGGACGCTTAAACGCGCGCATCAACTTGGAGCGCAATTTCTGCTGCATCTAGGCGATTTTAATTACAGTGAGGGAGAATACGATTCCGCAATTGACCAGTTTAATAATGCAAAACTGCCATGCTACGTTACTATCGGCAATCACGACTTTCATGATAACGGACTGATTTACGACAAGTTTCTAAAACAAATAGGTCCGATGAATCATGCCTTTGAACTTGCCGGCACACGATTCATTAACCTTGATACTGCCGCCGACTTTTGGCCCAAACAGTCTGGCCAAAGAGGTCATTTATTGAGGATCTTGGGCGCTCAAGCGCCATTTCTCGGCGAGCAGATCCTGTTCACACACCGTCCTATGAAAGACCCGAGACCACACGATGATCACGACATTGGCGGCATCGGTGAAATCGACTGGCTGGCTAGGCAAGCTCGCCACCTAGGCGTTTCGACGATTTTGAATGGCCATGTCCACCATAGCGCTGAAATCGACTTTCAGGGCTTGCGACAGTTAACAATTGGCGAAGGTTTAGGCCATGAAGATCTGGTGCTGCAGAAACCTGTGGCTAAGATAATGATGGCAAAAGTCGAACCCGGTAGAAAGCTAGAGCAACGCTGGGAAGAGCTCAATATGCCGTGGTCTGAACATCTTAGCCCGACCCACTTAATTAAGTTAAAACGAGATGGTCGCAATAAGCAACTTGAATGGTATCAAGCGATATTAGCCGCCAATGGCGTTACCTAATTAGTGTCTGCTAATAGCAACTGTCGATTACAATATTGAAGCCGTTACGGCTACTATAAAATCGACCGTCACAAGGATAGAGACTTAGGCTGTTGAGACCCCTGAATATCTCCAGCTCAACATTAAAATGTCCGACATTTTGCCTGCTGCGATAGTCATGCCGAAGCCTCTTATTATCCGCCAATTTTTCCATTCATCAACATGTGTTCAAAAATCAAGAAACCACAGCAAAGCTAAGACCGCCTTTGTCTTGTAATCGCTTTAAATATGCATCACCAAGGGCACTGGCTGGAGTCCAGAAGCCACCACCAGTTGTTAATGGATCTAAGGCTAAACAGACCGCTGATTCAGCAAGCATTTTTGAAGTTGAGCCATAACCTGGGTCGCCATCACCTAGCAACTTAGTTATCAATTTTTCGCCATTATCAGTCTCACCATTAAATTGAATATGATAGAAACCTGGGTTTGCGGGGTCGACTTTCGGACCTTCCCCTTGAGCCGGTAGAAATAGGCCGAGAAATTTTCTACCGAGGTTAGTCACGCTGGTGACCATCATCATTTTTACTCCACCCGAAATAGCTTTAGCCGATGTATAACCAGCAACCCCTTTACCCGTGACCATTACTTCTGAGTAGCGAAAGTCTTGTCCATAAGAAAAATCTAAAAGCGCGTTCGATCGACGGACTATCCGAGTATTAATCCCCGCCATCACAAA
>JAWUZB010000069.1:0-11484 GCA_034110505.1 Gammaproteobacteria bacterium | reverse complement strand
ATTCAATCCTGCTTTTTCTAAATAATCAGTTACTACTTGTGAGCCCGGTGCTAGTGAAGTTTTAACCCAAGGCTTACGAGTTAAGCCAAGTCTATTGGCATTCCGCGCAATTAAGCCAGCGGCGATCACGTTACGTGGATTACTGGTATTGGTACAACTTGTGATGGCGGCGATAATAACCGCACCATCGGGCATTTTACCGTCTTCGTTTTCAACTACGCCACTTATGCCAGCTTGCGCCAGTTCCGATGTAGAGACTCGACGATGAGGACTAGAAGGACCCGCGATATTTCGTCCAACGCTAGACAAGTCAAAGCTTAATACGCGCTCGTACTCGGCGTTTTCTAAACTGTCAGCCCATAAGCCCGTATGCTTTGCATAGGTTTCTACGAGGCGTACTTGTTGGTCTTCTCGGCCCGTCAATTTTAGGTAATCGATGGTGTTTTGATCGATGTAAAACATCGCCGCTGTGGCACCAAATTCTGGCGTCATATTTGAGATTGTAGCTCGGTCACCCAAGGTTAAGTAGGCCGCACCTTCACCATAAAACTCTAAGTATGAAGAAACAACTCTTTGATTACGTAGGAATTCAGTGATCGCCAGCACGATATCGGTCGCTGTGATTCCCGGCTGACGTTTACCGGTTAGTTCAACGCCAACGATATCCGGCAAGCGCATATAGGATGGGCGACCCAACATCACTGTTTCGGCCTCTAGACCACCCACACCAAGCGCAATAACACCTAGCGCATTCACATGCGGTGTATGCGAATCGGTGCCAACCAAGGTATCGGGAAACGCCACACCGTCTCGCGCATGAACAACCGGCGACATTTTCTCAAGGTTGATTTGATGCATGATGCCATTGCCAGGCTGAATTACATCGACATTTTTGAAGGCTTTCTTACACCAGTTGATAAAATGAAAGCGATCGTCATTGCGTCGATCCTCAATCTCACGATTTTTCTCAAACGCACCTTCCTCAAAACCGGCGTGCTCTACGGCCAAGGAATGATCAACGATCAACTGAGTTGGCACTACCGGGTTTACCTGCGACGGATCACCGCCTTTTTCGGCAATTGCGTCGCGCAAACCAGAGAGGTCAACAAGCGCTGTTTGACCTAAGATATCGTGACACACAACTCGAGATGGATACCATGGAAAATCCAGATCACGCTGGCGATAAATGATTTGCTGTAACGATGCAGTTAATAATTCTGGCTCACATCGGCGGAGCAAATTTTCGGCAAAGACCCGAGATGTGTACGGCAGTTTGTCATAGGCGCCTGGCTCAATTGCTTCAACCGCGGCACGAGTGTCAAAATAGTCCAGTTGTGTTCCCGGGAGTGGCTTGCGGTATTCAGTATTCATGATCTTTGCCTAAGGGTTGAGCAGTCTTAATCAGCGAATCAGGCAAGCGTCAAAGCCTGATATCAGACATAGGTGATTCAAAAGAGAACGCTGTTAGGGTTTAATATTGTTAACAATATTAAACTTTTAAAGTTATAAAACACTATTATCGGTCTTATTTTCTCTTTATTGTTGACAATATGATATCACAAGTAATTAGCAATTGCGTTTCTAACGGGTACTTTCTAAGCACTAGAGGCAGCAAATACCTTAGTTTTAGTAATTAAAAGTTCTAAGCTCATAAGATATTCTTTTAAGTAACCCTCACATGGAATTCACATAACTTGAAGGAATAACAGACATGAGATTTAACCATTAGAAAACTCTTGGAAATAGGTGCATATTCTATCCATCGAAGCGGTAGACCCGTTCCGCAGTTAACAAAAAACTGACTAAATTATCAACCAAACACAGGTGCTATTATGGAAATCATGACCATTGTAACTCTCATACTATTAGGATTAGTTGCTTATAACGAGCTAACTGATCATTAATTATCGGATTACAAAACGCGTGAAAGTTCAATCTATTCACTTTCAATTTCGAAAGATGGTTGCACGCACTAGCCTCACTCCTCCTGCTAGACTTAACTTACTTTTAAGCCTTGTTGCCCGCGCTCAGCGTCAGCTAACAAGGTTTTTTTTTGCTCGGGTGTTAGCAACGTTTATAAAGTTGCAGCAGAATTAGTCTGAAACACCATAACGTGCGCCTTAACGGGCATAGTTGCGCGACGCTATCTCAAGCAATTGTGGGTGTACAGAATTAGGCGCAGCGACAATATCGCCGCTTGAGAAATAGCCCTCTTTCCCATCAAAATCAGAAACCTGGCCTCCAGCTTCTTTGACTAACAAAGTACCTCCCGCGATATCCCAAATCTTCAGGTTGGCTTCCCAGTAGCCGTCGTAACGACCGGCCGCGACATAGGCTAGATCGAGTGCCGCCGAGCCCAATCGGCGTATACCGCTGGTGTGTTGCTGCAGTAAATCAACCATTGTATCGGTGAATTTCTCAACGTTAGCCAGATTGTCGCCACTAAACGGCACGCCAGTTGCAAATAGCCCACCTCTTACGGAATTTAGCGAGCTAACCTTAATCGCAACGCCATTCAAGCTAGCGCCCTCTCCTCTTGAAGCGCAAAACATTTCATTCTTAGCTGGGTCGTAGACCACAGCATGTTCGAGTTTTTGATTTACTAACACCCCAATTGAGACCGCGTAATGGGGAATGCCTCGCAAGAAGTTGGTGGTTCCGTCTAATGGATCAACAATCCATTGAACGTCATCATTGGCGCCAACTTTACCGTATTCCTCACCGATGATTTGATGACCAGGGAATACATCTAGAATGGCCTTAGACACAGCTTTTTCTGAGTTCCTGTCAATTTCAGAGACATAATCATGCAGTGTCTTTTGCTCAACCTTGAGGTTGCCTAAGTCTTGCGCGCCCTGCTTGATGATCTCGCCGCCCAAGCGAGCGGCGTGTTTGGCGACGTCTAGTAATGTTTGCATAAGTCCGATTATCGCTTAACTCACAGAGAACTGCCAAGCATTGTTTCGATGAGGTTTGATTAGATAAAAGTTGGCGTTATTAATAACCAGCCGCGTGACCATCTTTTCTTGATTCCGTCGCGCCCCAGTAAACTCCATTGTCAGCGCGTTGAATAGCCTGATAACCCCCGTAAGGACCATTTGCAAATTGAATCGTATGGCCCATGCGCATCAACTGACGAATCGTATCGTAGGAAAAACCTGTCTCCAAATTCAAAACACCACCATCAGTCATCATTTCCCCAGTAGGTTGAGATGAGCCTGTGTGATGGATGCGAGGTGCATCGCCAGCGGCTTGAACGTCCATACCGAAGTCGACCATGTTGATCACGATTTGTGCGTGACCCTGCGGTTGCATAGCGCCACCCATCAAACCAAAACTCATCCAAGGCTTCTTATTCTTGGTGATGAATGCCGGAATAATTGTTTGAAACGGGCGTTTGCCACCTTCGAACACATTAAAGTGGCCTTCTTCTAAGGTGAATAGTTCACCACGATCTTGCAGAATAAAGCCTAATCCGGGAGGTGCCATGCCTGATCCCATGCCGCGAAAGTTGCTTTGAATCAGCGACACCATGTTGCCTTCAGCGTCGGCGGTAGTAAGGTAAATTGTATCGCCCTTTTCTAGTTTAACGTCACCAGCCGTAAACTCTTTAGCAGCTTTATTGAGGTTAATAAGCTTGGCGCGTTTTTTGGCGTATGGTGTCGATATTAACTCAGCCACCGGCAGCTTATTGAATTCAGAATCGGCGTAAAATTTGGCTCGATCCTCAAACGCAATCTTCTTAGCTTCAGTAAATAAATGAACATATGCAGCTGAATCTAGCTGCATTGAGCCGACGTCATACTGTTCGACAATATTTAAGATTTGCAGCGCCGCTATACCTTGACTATTGGGTGGTAACTCCCATACGTCATAGCCACGATAGTTAGTACTGACGGGGTCTACCCATTTACCGGTGTGGCTAGCGAGGTCGTCATAACTGAGAAATCCGCCATTGCTTTGTATGAAGCTAGCGATTTTTTTTGCTGTGTCACCTTTGTAGAACTCATCACGCCCGCCCTTGGCTATGGCTTTTAAGGTGTTGGCAAGATTCTGATTGATCCAAATTTGACCATGCGCCGGTGCGCGGCCATCAATAGTGAACTGATCGTTAAAGCCAGGCCATTTATTTAAAATAGGCACTGATCGGTTCCAATAGTAAGCAATCAGTTGGGATACCGGAAAGCCTTTTTCAGCGTCGTTAATGGCCGGTGCTAGGTTGTCAGCCATAGGCAACTTACCAAATTTATTATGCAACATAAACCAACCATCGACCGCGCCAGGCACTGACACTGGTAAAGGTCCATGCGATGGGATCTTGTTATAGCCGTTTTCAATAAACCACTCTCGGCTCAGTGATTTTGGCGATCGGCCTGACGCGTTCAACCCGTGCAGCTTTTTAGCCTTCGCGTCCCAAACGATGGCATACAGATCCCCGCCGATACCATTACCGGTTGGCTCAACCAAACCGAGAACCGCATTGGCCGCAATTGCCGCATCAATCGCATTGCCACCCTGCTGCATAATATCTAAGGCAACTTGGGTGGCAAGCGGTTGTGAGGTTGCCGCCATTGCTTCGGTTGCCAATACTGGCGACCTCATTGCAAAGGTTTGCCCGGTGATCCTATCGGCGGCGTTTAACGAGCTTGTAAACAACATGCTGAGGCAAATCAGTGCAAGTTTTTTAGTCATTATTGTTTCTCTATTATTGGGTTTTGTAAGTTGCTTACTAAGCATCAGGCAAGTTCAACACTAGCAAGCGGCCGATAAAGAATTAGTCTTTATATTAAAATCTAGCTTGTTTATCGCCACTGCCAGAAAATATCTTAAGAGCTCAGAGCAATGCTTTGGGAATATCAATCTCTAAGGACAGTAACATTTGTGCATAAGTCTTGGCCTGCGAATCTAAACGCAGTGACGCTGTTCCTCCGCCACCCAGCGCTTGGGTAAGATAAAAATTGAAGCCGTCAAAGCCGGGTAGATAAAAACGCTCAACCTCACCTTCAACGAGGTGCCCTAGGTAATTCTTTACCACTTTGGCAGTGACTTGTTGAGCAACATAAGGTAGGTGCTCTGGTAGACGACAAATAAGGCCGATATTTGCATTATCTCCTTTGTCGCCGCTGCGCGCGTAGACCACTTTTTGTAGCAATACCCGCTGCATATCTTGGCTATCATCGGGTACGGCAATTGACTCTGTCGACGGTGATTCAGATGCGCTGCTGGCATCATTGTGATAACAGTGATTGATAATGACCTTATCGCCAAGTTGCACGACAACGGGTACCGCTGATTTATCAATCATGGTTGAATGAACTCGCATCAACGGTTGCGGCCGCGCACGACCTGCAGCAAAACCGGTCATTCCAGGCGGGCCTGAGGTGGCCAGATAAGCCATTTCCATCGAAGCGAAAATTAACGCCTGTTTATTATCGTGATGTAAGCCAAATTTGCCCATTACCTCACGCGTATCTTGTTGTCTTGAGTGCGGACCATAGGTGTCTTCGGCACCAGCGATCTCGATACAGACACGTCGATAATCACCCCAACCCTTGGTTTCAAAAACTTTACGCGTCCGATTAATCCAAGCATTTAACGAAGCTCTCGCTTTATCTGCGGACTTAGGCCCGGCCATAAAAAAACTACTCGCAAGCCGAAAACCATCGACCCAAGTCGCACAAACCTTATACTGAGTGCCTGGCGCGCGACCTGTTGCACCCGATACCTTAACCACATCTTTAGAAACTTGTTCTAGCTCGACATTCGAAAAATTACACGCGACATCTGGCAATAGGTAATTAGCCGGATCGCCGATCTCATACACAATTTGCTCTGCAACCGACCCGACAGAGGCGATACCGCCAGAGCCTTTTGGTAGACCTATGGTAAAAACGCCATCGGCCTCAACATCAGCAACGGGGTAACTCATATTTGAGAAATCTGGCACTAAGTGCCAATCGGTAAAATTGCCTCCTGTACATTGAGCGCCACACTCGATTACATGGCCACACAAAGAGCCTTGAGCTAATAAATTATAGTCATCTCTGGCCCACTTGTACTCGTGCATAAGAGGGCCTAAGACAACAGCGCTATCGACCACTCGACCAGTAACAACAACGTCAGCACCAGCGTAAAGTGCATCGGCGATAGGCGCAGCACCAAAGTACGCGTTGGCAGAAGCAGGTCGAGACGGGTAGGATTCTGCTGATTGGAGTTCAATCATTGACGGCAATGGTAAATCATCTCTTGCAATTAAGTTATCACCATAAACGCCCGCGATTTTGAGGTTCAAACCTTGTTGCGCACAGAGAGTCTCAAGCGCTGAAACACAGCCAGGAACGTTAACACCTCCGGCATTGGCGACCACTTTAATTCCTTTCTTAGCGCAATCGGCAAGCACATCGGCCATGGCCACAGTAACAAAGTCGACGGCATAGCCTAAGTCGGGGTTTTTCGCCGCAGAGCGCGCTAGAATAGCCATGGTGACCTCGGCGAGATAGTCAAACACCAAGTAATCAATATCGCCATGGTCGACCAACTGGCGTGCGGCTAGTTGGCTATCGCCATAGAACGCGGACGCTCCTCCGATACGTATACCCATTAATCTGACTCCGAAATTGTCACTATTATTTGACGTGCTTTCACTTGCTGCCCGACTTCAACACTGAGTTGATCGACCACACCATCAACACCCGCTTTAAGCTGATGCGCCATTTTCATGGCTTCGAGAATGGCGACTACATCGCCGGCTTTCACAAGGTCACCCGGCGCCACCGCAATCTCAACAATGGCACCATCCATCGAGGCTCTCACGTTTTCATCTCCGCCAGCAGACGCCGCTGCTGCAGGCGCATAGCTTATGTCGTCAAAAGCGTAGCAGCCTCGTTGATCTTGAAGATATAAAGTATCAACACTGTCGACAAAACCGACCTTTGAACGATGCCCTTGAAGATCAAACCCACACTTTCCTTGATGCTGCGATACGTTTGCGAATACAAATTCATGGTTAGCTACAGATACGGTATACAGTTCATTGCTAAAACTAATACTAACGGCGTAAGCATTACCAGCAAAGAGCAAATTGTGTTGACTCACCATCGCAACTGCACGCCCCCATTGCCGACCATAGTTGCGGCTATCTAATTGAGATTTTCTAAACACCAGCAAGCCAGCAACGGCGATCGTTTGCGGGCTAGGTACGCTGTCTTGATACGCCTCGCCTGGGTATTGCTGGGTGAGAAACGCGGTGGTCGCCTGACCATCAAGAAACGCTTGGCGAGAGATCACGTCAGCTAAGAAACTGATATTCTGGTTAACCCCTAAAAGCTCTGTTTCAGCGAGCGCATTGCTCAGCTTAGCAATTGCATTACTTCGAGTATCAGACCAAGTAATTACCTTCGCCAACATTGGGTCGTAGTAGGGAGAGATTGTTTGCCCTTCTTGAATACCGCTATCAACCCTTGCCTTAGAGCTAGGCTTCCAAGAAAGAACTCGGCCGGTCTGCGGCATAAAATTATCTCTAGGGTCTTCCGCATAAAGACGGACTTCAATTGCATGGCCTTTTAGCTGAACTTGCCCTTGTGTTAGCGGTAATGGTTGGCCATTTGCTACTGATAACTGCATTTCAACAAGGTCGAGCCCAGTGACCATTTCGGTAACAGGGTGCTCTACTTGTAAGCGGGTGTTCATTTCCAAAAAATAAAAGTTTTTGTCTGCGTCGACTAAGAATTCAACCGTGCCGGCACCGACGTAATCGCACGCTTTAGCGGCATTGACGGCCGCCTCTCCCATTCGCGATCGTAATTCTGGGTCAACAAACGGCGATGGTGATTCCTCAACCACTTTTTGATGGCGACGTTGAATCGAGCAGTCGCGTTCGCCTAAGTGAATAACGTTACCATGTTGGTCGGCAAAAACTTGTATCTCAATATGCCGAGGTTGAATAACCGCTCGTTCCAAAATCACTTCGTCGCTACCAAACGCGCTTTTCGCTTCGCGGCGTGCAGCATTAAGTTCATCTTCGAGTTTCGATTCATCATCGACAAGGCGCATGCCGCGCCCACCGCCCCCGGCTGATGCCTTGATCATCAGTGGTAGCCCGACTTCTTTGGCTTTTATTAGCAGTGTCGCATTGTCTTGTTCTTCACCTTGGTAACCTGGGATACATGGTACGCCATGTTTTAGCATGGCGATTTTTGATAATCGTTTCGACCCCATCAAGCGTATTGCTGGCGCGGGTGGCCCAATAAAGACGATGCCGGCCTTGTCGCATGCCGCTGCAAAGTCGGTGTTCTCTGATAGAAATCCATAGCCTGGGTGTATCGCATCAGCACCCGATTGCTTCGCAGCGTTGATTACTTTTTCTATCGACAAATAGGACTGAGTCGCGGTTAAGCCGCCAAGGGCTATCGACTCATCGGCGGTCGCCACATGAAGCGAATCTCGATCAGCATCGCTAAAAACAGCTACTGTTGAGTAACCCATCGCACTAGCCGTGCGCATAATGCGTACAGCAATCTCGCCGCGATTAGCCACTAACACCTTGGAAAATCTATTCATACATGCACTCTTAGACCGCCCATGTGGGCTTTCGTTTTTCAATAAATGCTTTGGTGCCTTCTTGGCCTTCCGCACTTAATATCGATTTTGAAAAATCATCTGACGCTCGATCAAGCAAGGCCTCTAAGCCTTGTCGTTCGGCCACATCAAGAACCAACTGCTTGGTCACCGCCGTCGCATTTGGCGCACATTTTTTAAAGTATTTAAGGCTCTGAGCAAGCACCGCTTCAGGGTCATCGCTAACGTGGTGGACAATACCCATGCTTTGAGCCGCATTTCCATCGAGTCGCTCACCAAGCAAGGTCAACCGACGTGCCTGCGTAAGCCCTATTCTGGCGACCACAAATGGAGCAATTTGTGCGGGAATAATGCCTAAACTAGTTTCAGGCATGGCAAACATAGTAGTCGGTTTGGCAATTGCCAAATCAGAGATACAGGCCAAACCAAAACCGCCGCCCAGTACAGCACCTTCTAAAATGCATACGACTAAAACCGGAGCGCGATTAACCTTGGTAATAAGGTGACCAAATGAGCGATTGAAATGCCATGTTGCATCTCTTGCCTGATGGCCTTCCACCTGAGTGTCGTTGTTCATATCCGAAATATCGCCACCAGAGCAAAAATTACCGCCGGCACCACGCATCACGACGGCACGGACCTCTGGGTTGGTTTCGATAGCCTCGAAAACACTGATTAACTCAGCAACCATCAAGCTATTCATAGCGTTACGTTTATGTGGGCGGTTTAGGGTTAAATTGAGCACGCCATCGTCGAGTTCTAGTAATAACTCATTGCATTCAGGTATCGTCATTACAACCGCCCTATTCCAAAAGAATTTTTGTTAGTCTGCCGGCGCTTTCCATCTCGGCATATGGCCAGCACAAAACCTAGTATTTCACGTGTATCACGGGGGTCAATAATTCCATCGTCCCATAACCTTGCGGTATTCGCGAGTGCGCCTGAGCGTTTGTCCATGGCCTGCATAGTTTCCTGTTCAAGTGCGTCTAAGGCGATATGATCAACCGACCCTAAGCGTTTCATCTTCGCTTCGGCGACAGTACGAACCACACTACCCGCTTGCGCTGGCCCCATGACTGATACTACTGTTCGCGGCCAAGCAAAAATAAAGCTTGGGTCAATGCCTCGCCCGCACATTGCGTAATTACCAGCACCGTAAGACCCGCCAACGATGATGCTTATCTTATCGACGGTTGAGTTAGTAACGGCTTGAATCATTTTCGCGCCGTGCTTGATAATACCCGCTTGCTCCGACTCAGTGCCGACGATAAAACCGGTGGTATTATGTAAAAACAATATTGGCGTGCCGCTTTGCTCACAGAGTTGAATGAATTGTCCAGCCTTTGCCGCACCGTGTGCTGTTATCGGCGCATTATTACCAATTACCCCGCAGCTAATTCCTTGAATTTCGATATGACCACACACCGTGCCCATATCATATTCGGCTTTAAAATCGACGAAGTTTGAGCCATCGGCGATGCGCGCAAGAATCTCTCGAACATCGTAGGGGGTTTTCGGCTCAGCGGGAACAACGCCAAGCAGTTCTTCGGCCGCGTAGTTAGGTGGTAGAAACCCTTTTTCGAGAGCCGTGTCACCAGCCCAACTTAAGGTGCGTGTTACTTCACGTGCCATACGAATACCGTCGGCATCGTTCTCGGCGATGTAGTCTGCGGTTCCGGCAATTTGCGCGTGCATTTCAGCGCCACCAATTTCTTCATCGGTAGCAATCTCGCCTGTGGCCGCTTTTAATAACGGCGGACCGGCTAAATACATGGTTGATTGTTTGCGAACCATAATCACATAATCGCTTAAGCCTGGTTGATATGCCCCGCCAGCGGTGGCGCTGCCATGCACCACAGTAATCTGAGGGATGCCTGCCGCCGATAATTTACACTGCAAGGAAAACCCCGTGCCTGAAAACCCGAACCAATCACCTAAAGAGGTTAAGTTACCGCCGCCGGACTGCGCTAGCGCGACGATTGGCAGCTTATTGTTCAATGAAAGACTGAGCATACGCTGACGCTTAACGCCACCCAGTTGAGTCAGTGTGCCCCCTTTAGTGAGATAATCATCAACGATGACCACACATTGAGTGCCACAGATATAGCCGATGCCAGCAATTGTGTTACCGCCGGCACTAGAGCCATCCTTATCGCCTTCTTCTAAATAACCGCAAAGAGTCGAAAGCTCCATAAACGGCGCGCCTGCATCGAGAAGATGAGCCAAACGCTCTCGCGGAGACATCAAACCACGTTTTCGATAGCGTTCTTCTTTTGCTTGGGCGGCGTCAATCACACGTCGCTCTATAGTCCTGAATTCGGTAACGGCCGCATTCATGACCTCAGCATTTTTTTTAAATGTAACTGAATTAGTTTCCAGTTGCGATTCGATGACAGTCATAATCCCAGCCCTCTTATCGCCGAGCCGTCGGCGCTGTACCCATTTTCTTACAAATAATCTCCAACATTACTTCATCAGCACCGCCGCCTATCGATCCTAGTCGACCATCACGATAGGCTCGCGATACTGGGTTGTCCCACATAAAGCCCATACCACCAAAGTACTGCAAGCAAGCGTCAGTAACCTTGCGTGACAGACGCCCAGCCACCAGCTTTGCCATCGACGCTTTGGTGGTGACATCAATATCGCTAACGTATTCTTCGGTCGCGCTGTAAACCAATGCGCGCAACATTTCAACTTCGGTTTGCAGCTCAGCAAGGGTAAAACGCACTACTTGATTGTCTAAAATAGACTGCCCAAAAGCTTGACGCTGACGAGCATAGTCAATGGTTTGATTAATGCATCGCTCTAGCATTTTAAGATTAGTCGCAGCCGCGTATAAGCGCTCTTCTTGAAACTGCTCCATCTGATACATAAAGCCCAAACCTTCTAGACCGATGCGGTTTG
>JAWUZB010000068.1:0-10253 GCA_034110505.1 Gammaproteobacteria bacterium | reverse complement strand
GATGAAGTCGCGGCTGCGCGACGACTTATCCTTATTCGTTATGTTTGGTGCTGAAGAGGTTGGCTTACTAGGTGCGATAGCCTATGCAAAGCAACATGAGAATGATTTGGATAATTATGTTGTTGCCACTGAATCAGATTTTGGAGCAGGTTCTATTTGGCAACTAAATTCAAACGTAAATCAAGAAGCGACCGCGTTAATTGATCAAATCGGTATGATTCTATCGCCGTTAGGTATCGTTCGAGGGGGTAGTGACGTTAAAGGTGGCGGGCCAGATATCATTCCACTTGATGCTAAAGGGGTGCCGACTATTCGCTTAGCTCAAAACGGTATGGACTACTTTGATTTACACCATACGCCTGACGATACCTTAGATAAAATTAAGCCTGACGAACTGGCTCAAAATGTAGCCGCCTATGCCGCGACTATTTACTTGATCGCCGATTCTGATGTGAAATTCGAAGCACGCAAATAATCTATTGGTCAAATTAAGGTTATCAAGGCCGGCATTATCAATGCGGGCTTTGAGCTGTAATTATTTAGCGGCAAGAAACAGGCCGACTAAACCACCGTGCACTGAGACGTCAACATTGCCTGAAGTGCTATTGCTCGCGTAAGAACTAAACGCCTTATCGCTTCTTAATTACCAAGCTGCCAATTGAGTAACCGGCACCAAAAGAACAAATCACACCAACGCTGCCAGCAGCGAGATCTTTATTGTATTTAGTGAAGGCAATGATTGAACCGGCAGACGCTGTATTAGCATATTCGTCTAAGACAATGGGAGCTTCTTCAAGAGTCGCATCACGGCCTAGTAAACGTTTGCTGATCAACAAGTTCATATTGATGTTTGCTTGATGTAGCCACCAGCGGCTAAGGTCGTGTGGAGTGTAGCCAACTTCGTTTAGGTGGTCTTCAATATGTTTTGCCGCCATAGGACACACTTCTTTGAAGACACCCCGACCGTTTTGATGAAATAGGTTGTCTGCGCTGAATACTTCGTCGTCGATTGCATGAGAGACGTAGCCAAAGTTTGAACGAATGTTGTTTGAGAATTGGGTAACAGCCTTGGTGCCAAGAATATCGTAGCTATGCTCTGAAGTGCAGGTGTCAGAACCTTCGATAACCACTGCTGTGGACACATCGCCAAAGATAAAATGACCATCACGGTCTTTATAGTTCACCTGTGGAGAGGTTAGCTCAGGGTTGATAACTAATACGCATTTAGCAGTACCCGCCTTAATCATTTCGTAGGCGCGTTGCAAGGCAAATGTAGCGGCTGAACACGCTACCAACATGTCGAACCCAAAGCCTTTAATCTTCAACGCCTCTTGAACTTCGATTGCGATGGCCGGGTAAGCGCGCTCAGTGTAGGCACAACTGACAATAACGGCATCGACATCAGCGGCATCTTTGTTAGCCTCTTTAAGGGCGATTTTTGCAGCATTTAACGCGAATTCGGCTTGATGCGAAAGTTCGTCGTCAGATCGCTTAGGAATGCGAGGGCGCATTCGGTCTATGTCTAAGGCGCCGTCTTTGATATAGATATAGCGCTGCTTTATGCCCGAGACCTTTTCAATAAAAGGTGCTGACGACAGTGGCATTTCTTGTACGCTTCCGTCTTCAATCGCGGCTGAATTTTCAGCGTTGAATCTGCTTGAATAGGCATTATACGAGTCAACTAACTCTTCGTTAGTAATAGTGTGCGGAGGGTTCCAAACACCTGAGCCACTGATGACGACGGTTTGATTCATGAGTTCTTTTGTGTTTTTTTATAAGTGCTTAATGGTAAAGCACTCGGCTATTGGTTTCAAAGCCTAAGAGCGGGTATTCTACAGCTAATTTCTCAAAATCGCTGGCTGTATTTATGAAACCTTTGCTCGCGTTAATGATAAATTCCTTTCATTAGTAATAAAAATTTGAGCTTAATAGTGTTTGACCATAGAAGTAATGAAATTGACTATAAGCGGTTAGACAGTCTAGTTTTCATCGGCTGTTATCAGCGCCGATTACCGGTCAGTATCAGCCGCATGATTGAAAATGCCTATGACTGGGAGCATTTACCGTATGTGCATCAATCGACTTTTCAAGATATTGAATTAGTCAGCGATGGTGACTGGGGCTGGCAAGCAATTACCACACAGCCCGATGCGCGGCGCCAGCATATTGAGCTACTGGTCGATAAGCTTAAAAGCTACTGGGCTACAACCGTTCTTTCAGGTGATGCTAAGGGCTTCGAAATACATACGCAGGCAACTCGAGTCGCGGATAACGAAATAGATATAATGGTTAATTTTTACTTGCCTCAAAGCTTTGGCAAGGTGCTGTTTTTTTTAAATCTGTGCAAACGAGTTATGCCGTTTGTGCTGTATCGCAAGATTGCTAATAAGATGGGTATTGCTCGAGTAAAGGCAGGCGATACCGCAAAGGTGTCAATTTTAAAGACGCTTCAGAGCCAGTACTCAGTTTTGTACGATGAAGACGAGATGCTGATGACTGGTCGCCAACAGGCGATTGATCGTCGCAAGAACCAACTGAGTAAAGAGTCAGCCGAAACGGCTTTATCAACTAAAGCTCTTTCCTTAGGTAACGTGGCTGACCTCAATAAACAGCTACCCAAAGTTTTTCAATTTGACAAGCATCGCTTCGTACTAAATCAGTGGAAAGGCGACTGGGTAATCTACGGCGCCGACTGTCCGCATCTTTTAGGACCATTAAAAGATGCCACGATTGACCATCAGGGAAAGATTAGCTGCCCATGGCATGGCTATAGGTTTGATGTGCTGACAGGTCGAAATTGTTCAAATGATAAAGCCGGCTTGCCACACCCGCCGGTGGCCTCAGTGGTGGATGGGGAGCTCATTGTTAAGTCTTGCTCCTAGCCCTAGGAGGTTTAGAGCAAGACTGATACAGCTATCTTCTTTTTAGACTAAATTAGTCGCATATTGGTAATGCGACCTATTCGAGTCGGATCAAAGATATTTGCTAACTGGCAGTTGGCGTATGCGTTTGCCTGTAACGGCAAAAATTGCATTGGTCAATGCCGGTGCTGCTGGCGGTGTGCCAGGTTCCCCCCCACCGCCTAATGAACGATCTCCGCTGTTAATAATTTCGACTTGTATCTGCGGTGACTGGTTCATTCGTAGCACCTTATAGTCATGAAAATTACTTTCTACCACGGCACCATCTTTGACGTTGACCTCGCCGTAAAGAGCGGAAGTTAAACCACAAGAGATACCGCTTTCCATTTGCGCTGTAAAGCCGTCCAAGCTCATTGCATAACCTGGGTCGGCGGCGCAGTAAACCTGAGCAACCCGAGGCTTGCCGCTGCTCATGTCGACATTCACTACTTCGGCAACGATAGTATTGAAGGAGCGGTGCAAGGCGATGCCTTGACCCCAGCCTTCGGCTAAAGGTTTACCCCAATCAGCCATTTTGGCGGCGGTTTCCAATACTTTACGAGCGCGTAAATCATGGCTTAATAAGTCGTAGCGGTAGGTGTACGGATCTATGCCGGCTTCTGCCGCCAATTCATCGATGAAAGATTCGGTGAAGAATGCATGTTGTGTATGGTCAACACTGCGCCATGGTCCAAAACGCATGTGAGTTGGACTATCGGTGTAGTGAATATATTGATTTTCAACCGCATAGGGAATAGTCGGAGCTTCAACCGGCTCATGTTTGTCTACAAACTGGTTTTCCCAAGCTTCGGGCATGCCATTGGCATTCAGGCTTGCTTTAAAGCGACTCATCACCGCTGGCCGATAAAAATCTTGTTGCATATCTTCTTCGCGCGACCAAATCATTTTTACTGGCACGCCCGGTAAGGCTAGCGCGAGTTTCGCTCCTTGAACTGGGTAGTCATCCATTGCTCGACGGCCAAAGCCACCACCCAGATAGACGTTATTAATTACCACTTGCTCGCGATCAAACTCAAGTTCTTCAGCAAGTAGATTGCGAATTCCCAGCGGGTTTTGTAAGCCAGACCAGATTTCCAGTTTATCGTCATGCGCCCATGCGGTGCAATTCATGGGTTCCATTGTCGCGTGGGCTAGATGTGGAACTCGGTATTCAGCTTCAATTACTTTATCCGCTGATGCTAGAACCTTACGAGCGCTACCAAGTTTGTAGTCATCTTGCTCATCGCCATTGGCGACAGCGGCATCCATTGATTTGCCAAATTGCTCGAACATTGTTGCCGAGCTTACACGGTTAGATTCGCCCTTTGTATAAGTGACATTGACCGTATCGAGTGCTTTTTTGGCTTGCCAATAAGTATCGGCGATAACCCCAACGCCTGTGCCTAGGTTAACCACCTTGACCACGCCAGCCATCTTCTCAGCGCTGCTGCCGTCAACTGCGGATACGGTGCTACCAAAAACAGGAGCACATTTAACACAGGCATATTTCATCCCAGGCAAGTCTATGTCGACCCCGAAAACGGCGCTGCCATCGACTTTCGCTGGTATATCAAAGCGCTCTACGCGCTTACCCATAATCTTGAATTGATCGGGTGTCTTTAATTTAGGTTGAGTCGGACCTTGTTTACCAGCGGCGGCCTTAGCAAAGGTGATAAAAGGCTCGCTACGATTGGATTTGTCATGAAATAGATAACTATTTTCAGCACGTATTTGATCCAATGGCACTTGCCATTCTTCCGCGGCTGCAGCGATTAATAGTTCGCGAGCAGCCGCACCAGCAACACGCATGCCCCATGTTCCGGTACCTCGCACCGAGAAACTTCCCCCGGTGATTTGCAGCGACATTGATTGGGCTATTTTTAAGAATACCCCGTTCAATGTGTCTTCAACGATACCAGGGGCTTGGCTTGGAAAGGCAACTTCGCGAACAACATCTCTAGAAGCATATTGATCGTCAGCTGGCGCTTGCTCCATTGAAACAGTGCTCCAGTCAGCGTCCATTTCATCTGCCAACATCATTGGCAATGCCGTATGCACACCTTGGCCCATTTCGGCATGCGGCACGATTACTTTGATGCTGTTATCAGGCAATATTTTGACCCAAGCGTTAACCAAGGTTTCACCTTCGTTTTCAACTAAGCCTGCAAGTTTGGGTGTGCGATGACCTGGTCGAATCGCAACACCAACAATTAAACCACCACCAACAAGTGCGCCGGTGGTTAAAAATGCTCTACGTGTCCACTTACCCATTGTAAGAGCCCTCAGCGTTGGTTGGTTTAACAGCATCATCCGCTGCTTGGTCAATTAGCGGTGTCAAAATAATTTCCTCTGGTAATTTGGCTGAAGCACTATGAATAGCTTTGCGAATGCGGCCGTACATGCCACAACGACAAATGTTGCCAGCCATCGCTTTATCAATATCCTCATCGGTGGGTTGAGGTGTCTTTTCGAGTAAGGCAACGGCTGACATGATTTGACCTGACTGGCAGTAACCGCATTGAGGTACCTGTTCTTCAATCCAGGCTTGTTGCACCACATGTAAGCTACCTTGCGCCTCACCAATACCTTCAATGGTCGTTATTGATCGCCCTGCTAATGATGATATTGGCGTCACACATGAGCGAATAGGTACGCCGTCTAAATGGACTGTGCAAGCGCCACATTGAGCCATGCCGCAGCCGAACTTAGTTCCCTTAAGTTTGAGCTCATCACGGACTACCCAAAGTAGCGGTGTGTCTGGCTCTACATCTAACTGGCGGCTTATGCCGTTGACGGTAATTTCTAGCATCGAATATTCCAGGCACTGAGGCCTATTAACTATTTTGTAAACAGCATCATACTGTAACAGGTGTTTGTGAATTGCAGTTTAGCGATAATCAGTAGGTTTTTAAGTATGAATAACTAAAATTTATCTTGATTATGTCAAAGGATTAATTTAATTTATCGTCAACGAATGTTTTACAACACTTTAATTCAGGCTGAAGAGCAATATGAACGAGCGAAACCATTGGGCAAAATTTAACTGGGAAGACCCATTTCTTCTGGAAGATCAATTGAGCGACGAAGAAAAGTTGGCTCGTGATACAGCGCAAAAATTTGCGCAATCAGTGTTGCAGCCCCGAGTTATCGACGATTATCGAAATGAAGCGTCGGACAGAAATCTCTTCAGACAAATGGGTGAGCAAGGGTTATTGGGCTCAATGCTCGAAGGCTATGGTTGTGCCGGCATGAGCTATACCTCATACGGCTTGATCGCGCGCGAAGTAGAGCGAGTCGATTCCGGTTACCGTTCAATGATGAGCGTGCAATCGAGTTTGGTAATGTTTCCTATTTATGCGTTTGGATCGGAAGACCAATGCCAGAAGTACCTTCCAAAATTAGCCAGTGGTGAATGGGTAGGTTGTTTTGGTTTGACTGAGCCAGATTATGGTTCAGATCCGGCTGGAATGGTGACGCGAGCAAAAACAGTGCCCGGCGGTTATCAGTTAAGCGGCGCTAAAATGTGGATTTCTAATGCGCCGATCGCAGATGTTTTTGTGGTTTGGGCTAAGACCGATGACGGCGTTGTTCGTGGCTTTATCCTTGAAAAAGGGATGAAAGGTTTGAGCGCCCCCAAAATCACCGGCAAGCTCTCTTTACGCACCTCTATTACTGGCGAGATTGTAATGCAAGATGTGTTTGTGCCGGAAGAGGCAATGATGCCCAATGTGGCCGGGTTAAAGGGGCCTATGTCTTGTTTGAATAGTGCTCGACTTGGTATCTCATGGGGCGCATTGGGTGCGGCTGAAGCGTGTTGGCATTCGGCTCGTCAGTACACCTTAGATAGAACTCAGTTTAATCGTCCGCTGGCGGCTAACCAATTAATACAGAAAAAGCTCGCAGACATGCAGGCGGAGATTTCCTTAGCACTACAGGGGTGTCTTCGCGCTACTCGTTTGAAGCAAGATAAGAAGCTGGCGCCTGAGTTGATCTCTTTGCTTAAGCGTAATTCCTGTGGCAAGGCTCTGGATATCGCGCGTGCCGCACGAGACATGCATGGTGGCAACGGTATTTCTGATGAGTACCCAGTAATGCGGCATATGATAAATCTCGAAACAGTGAACACTTACGAGGGCACGCACGACATACATGCGTTGATTCTGGGCCGAGCGCAAACTGGTATTCAAGCGTTCTTCTAGAGCGCTGTGAATAGACCCAAACCAATAGATCCGAACTAGGCTTTGAAACTAAATAGGCTTTGAAACTAAACCTCAAACAACTTGAAACATTTGTCTTAGTTGCCGACCTCGGCAGCTTTAGAAGTGCGGCCGAACGCTTAAGGACAACACAGCCGAATATTTCATCGCGTATTGCATCACTTGAGAGCTCACTTAAAACGGTATTAATGGAACGCGATGCCGGCTCGGTTCGGCTTACCTCAAAAGGGCATGAACTGCTTGGCTATGCCCGCAACGTGTTGGCATCAGTGGATGAGTTTGTTGAAGTTGCTAGTGGCGAAGCCGCATTCGATGGCGTCGTGCGCCTAGGCGTCAACGAGATGGTGGTGCATACCTGGTTGCGTGATTTTATGCAGGCGTTTAAGGCACGCTTTCCTAAGGTGGTAATTGAACTCAGTGTCGATCTTTCATCAAAGCTCGAGACTGATTTGGCCGAGCGTAATATAGATTTGGCATTTCAAAGTGGGCCGTTTGCACGCAAAGCCTCGGGCGAACACTGTTTGGGCATTTACCCGATCATCTGGGTTGCATCGCCATCGACGAAGCTCGCTACTGACCACCCTGTAAGTGCCGAGCAACTGAGTAAGTTTCCGATATTGACGCATGCAAGGCGTACACGACCTTATGAAGAAATTGCCGCACATTTTGCGCAGTGGCCGAAGCTAAAAACACGCCTAGTTCCGTCAAGCAATCTATCCGCTTGTCTGCAAATGACGGTTGACGGTTATGGTGTCGCGGCCTTGCTTGCGCCGATGGTCGAGCAAGAACTAGCTAATGCTCAACTTATCAAAGTTGATTATCCATGGGCTCCAGAGCCACTTAGTTTTGCGGCACGTTATGATCAATCAAAAAGTTCCAGCGTGGTGCAAAGCGCCGCTGAAATAGCACACCTTTGCGCCAGCAAGTATTACCACTCTTTTCAATCAACGTTTAGCCAGCATTGCGCTACTCGTCCACTAGATATAAAAGCATCATGACAGACTTAAATTCGAATCACAGCATACGCATGGGCGTCGACATTGGTGGTACCTTCACCGACGTAGTACTTGAAAAAGACGGGCAACAATATTCAACCAAGGTATTGACCACTTACATTGCACCTGAGAACGCCATTATTGATGGTATGCAACAGGTGTGTAAAAAGGCTGGTGTTAAGCCTGCGGATATCAGCCAAATTATTCACGGTACCACGCTAGCTACCAACGCCTTGATTGAGCGTAGCGGAGCCAAGACTGCGCTGATTACCACACAGGGTTTTCGTGACGTTATTGAAATGCGCACCGAGTCGCGTTTTGAGCAATACGATTTAAACTTAAGCTTGCCTGAACCATTAATTCCGCGTCAACAGCGTTACACCGTTGACGAGCGAATAAACGCGCAAGGCGAGGTTTATCAAGCACTAGATCGAGCCGAAGTCGAGACTCTTGCAAGGCAAATCAAAACAGCTGGGTATGAAAGCGTCGCGGTTGGCTTGCTGCATTCATATTTAAACCCTAGCCATGAACGCATGATTCGCGATGTGCTGACGGAAATCATTCCTCAGGTAATGGTGTCGATTTCGTCCGAGGTGTCTCCGCAAATGCGCGAGTATGAACGATTTAATACGGTCGTTGCCAACGCCTATATCAAGCCGTTAATGAAAAGTTATTTGGGTCGTTTAGAAGGGCGATTACAAGATCAAGGGGTTAGCTGTAATGTATTTCTAATGCATTCAGGCGGCGGGATTATTTCGATAGAAAGCGCCGCTGAATTTCCAGTTCGCTTAGTAGAGTCTGGCCCTGCGGGTGGGGCCGTATTTGCCGCCACTATTGCCGCTCAATACGGTCTCGATAAAGTATTGTCATTTGACATGGGCGGTACCACCGCCAAGATTTGTTTAATTAACAATCAAACACCTAAGACCAGTCGTGTGTTTGAAGTTGCCCGTACCTACCGATTTAAGAAAGGTTCTGGCATGCCGATTTCGATTCCGGTGATTGATATGGTTGAGATTGGTGCCGGTGGAGGCTCATTGGCGCATGTTGATTCGATGCGCCAAATTCGAGTAGGTCCAGAATCTGCCGGTTCTGAACCAGGCCCTGCTTGTTATGATCGAGGCGGTAAACGCCCAGCGGTAACCGATGCAGATTTGGTGCTCGGCAAGTTAGATCCTGATAATTTCGCCGGTGGTTCGATTCGCTTAAACACGGCCGCTTCCGAACAAGCCTTAATCGATGAATTAGGATCTAAGTTAGACATGGATGCGCAAACGGCCGCCTATGGTTTAGTCGAAGTGGTTGATGAAAATATGGCCAACGCAGCGCGCGTACATGCGGTTGAGAATGGCGAAGACTTAGCCAATTACACGATGATTGCTTTTGGTGGAGCCGCGCCACTGCATGCCGGTCGACTGTGTGAGAAGTTAGGGGTTGATCGCTTACTTGTTCCGGTCGGTGCCGGCGTCGGTTCAGCCATTGGTTTTTTGCGCGCGCCATTTAGTTTTGAAGCTAATCGTAGCGTCTTTATGCGCTTATCTGATTTTCAGCCAAGCGTTATATCGACGCTTTTAAAGGAGCTGGAAGATGAAGCTCGAGGGTTCGTAAGGCGGTGTGATGAAAGCGCTAATATTTTATCTGAGTTTAAGGTCTATATGCGCTACAGCGGGCAAGGCTGGGAAATACCGGTAATGTTAACTCAAGAGCAGGCTAATAATCCGCAAATGGAAACCTTCAAACAGTTATTCGAGACCGATTATCGCTCTTTATTTGGTCGAGTGGTTGATGGTATGGACATTGAAATTACGGTTTGGGCTGTCAACGCTACAACGCCGTTAATGGCGGTTGAAAGAGTGGCCGAACTATCGGCTCAGGGCTCCGCCGGCAAGATACCACCTGCGGCGCGAATTGATTCTAAGCGAATAATGTTTGACCCCGCTGCTGGTAAAGCACAAGAGGCCGCCGTGGTCTTGAGGGCCGAGATGCAAGGCGGGCAAGTTGTTTCTGGCCCAGCGGCCATAATTGAAGACGAGACAACGGTGATCGTGCCAGCTAGCCGTCAGGCGATTATGCAGAGCGATGGCTGTATTGATATGACCTTGAGAGCTAACTAATGACTAATTCAAACAAACAAAATACCG
>JAWUZB010000067.1:0-8715 GCA_034110505.1 Gammaproteobacteria bacterium | reverse complement strand
TACGCCAGCCGCCATATCTTAGGCGACTTTTGATAAGCAATTTTTATTCAGTAGTTGGGCTCACGGCAACTTACATCAGGGTAAAGCTGAGTGTGGCAGTGACTTATGACGCTCAAGCGTAGAGGTCACCGAACCTTTTCTCCCTAATTTGCTTTTGTTGCGCCGCCCTTTTCTCCGCCTTAAGGGGGTATACTTGTTCCTAATTGGCTTGTTTATACGCTTACCACCACTAATTTTATGCCAACTCAAATCACAGAATTTAAAAAAACTCGCTTTGCTGCTGAAAGCATCAGTGGCTATAAAATTGAGCATGATGTCTACTCTCGAGGGAGTGGGCCTATCATAGTGATCATTCAAGAGTTACCTGGCATCGGGCAATCAACGCTGCGACTTGCAGACAAATTTATTGACGCCGGGTTTGAAGTGGTTATGCCGCACTTATTTGGGCCGATAGGCAAAACCAGGATACTTGGCAATTTGGCCCGTGTATTTTGTCTGCGCAAAGAATTTAGCTTGTTTAATAAAAACCAATCAAGTCCAATTGTCGATTGGTTAAAGTCCTTATGCCGCTCGATACGCAGCGAAAAAAACACCAAGGGAGTTGGCGTTATAGGCATGTGTTTAACGGGCAATTTTGCCGTATCATTAATGGCCGATGACAGTGTTTTGGCCGCGGTATCCTCGCAGCCAGCAATGCCACTGAATGATCCGGCGGCATTGCACATGAGTGCAAAAGACATAGCCGAAATTAAAAACAATATTGACCGGAATATGCCTATCAAGGCTTTTAGGTTCGAGCATGATTGGATGTCTAAAAAGGCTAAATTTGATACCTTAGATAAAGTTTTTAATACCGATGCCGAGCGCATTCAGCTGAAAACGCTGCCTGGAAAAAAACATTCTGTTTTTACCATGGACTTTGTCGATCAAGAGGGTCACCCCACTCATACCGCCTTAAAAGAGGTTATTTCTTACTTTCAACGTTCTCTCGCCGATTAAAAAGTATCGCTTCCAAAGTAGCGGCTAGAGCCGGTTAAGAAACGAGGTCTGCAATCTAATTTTACTCTTTTGCTAAACTCAAGTTTTTTTAAGATCGGACATGGCGATCTGTGCAGCAGGCCGGCTCATTATTCGTTGATAGTAGGCAGAAACTAATTCAGTGAATTTTGTACCCGTACAGCTCTGTGCAAAAAACAGTGTGTAACCTAGGGATATATCGGCAGCGCTGAAACCGCGTTTTAGTAGATAGTCTCGATTTTGCAGCTGGGTTTCAAGAAAGCCCAGAGCTTTTTCAATCTGGAAACGGCAGTAGGCGTCATATCCTTCACTGACTTTATAAGGATCGATGTCAAAGGTATTGCCGAAACTAACCGCAATATAATTAGCCATGCCACTTTCGGCCATGTGCAGCCACTGGAGATAGTCGGCGTACTCAGGATCATCAGATGATACAGACCACGGACTAGGCCCGAAACGTTGCAGTAGGTATTCCATAATAGCGGTCGATTCAACTATCAATGCACCATTATCATAAAGTGCCGGAACCTTGCCCATTGGGTTAATCGCACGGAACTCTTCGGAGGCAAAATATTTACCGTCATACTTAATACTTTTTAGGTCGTATGGTAGGGCCATTTCTTCAAGTAACCAGCGAACACGTATTGAGCGAGTCCCTGGCGAATGGAATAGGGTAAGAGACATTTTATTATTGGTAATTTTTGTTTGTTGCGGTGGTGATAATATATATTAAAATTCGTTACTTGGCGAAAGCGAGCGCAGAGACTATCAATTTAGGCAATTTAAAACTGAATATTCAGTTTCAAGTTACTGGGTCTAAATCGAAAAGACGAGACTCGCTTACGCGTGATGCAAGCGGCAGTTACTAAATTTTGGGGTTGGCTGAATGTTACTAGGGGGGGTATGCTGTTTGAACTTCTATTGATAAAAAATACACAGCAACAGAAGCTGTTTTTAAAGGCAGATGTGTTTGAAATTACAAATTGAATATGGATGGTAAGAATTTATTCAAACCTTCGTTATTCGCTAGTAAAGCTAAAAAAGTGGTCATTGAGCGTCGGATGAAAAAATGAGTGATAAAGAAAGTATCTCCCTAGCTGGAGCCGCAACCGAGGGTAACTCATCAGAGGCGAGCGATGTTTCACAGCTCGAAGTGTCTAACCGAGGTTCACAAAAGGATTGGGCAATCAAGGCCGGCCTTTGGGGCAGTGTCTTCTGGCTACTGCTACTTGCTGCGTATATTTCTAACGGTTCGGGTTGGGCGAACCTTTCGACTGCGCCGCTGGATATACTCGGTGGTTTTCTCGAAGGTGCTTTCGCACCGCTGGCATTTCTGTGGTTTGTTCTAGGTTACTTCACACAACAAAAAGAGTTGTCACAAAACACCGAAGCTATCAGACTTCAGCATCGTGAAATGCAAAAATCAGCGGTTCAGGCTGTGATTCAGGCTGAGGCAACTCAGGCGTCTGAAGTTCATGCAAGACGAGAATCATTTCTGAGTGTTGCCGAAAGCGTAAAGGGCCAGCTCGGTGGGATCATGGGTTTCTTATTTCTTTCATCTCAAGGATCAAATGCAAGTGGGCTCGTTCCACCGGAAAAAATGACAGAGTTGTGGGATGCGATGGGTCGAAAAGATCATGAAGTGTTCACCCGGCAGATGTTGTCTCTGGCCTTTGCGCACGGAGACCGCTACGCATTTAAATTGATGTTTGGCACCGAGTTGCGCAAGCGCCATACAGAAAGTTTTATCTTCACCTTTGAGCGACTAGTCTCAGCGGCTGTCGAGTGTGATACTAATGGCATGATTCGAGATGCCATTATGGGTAGCGCACACGGTTTTCTTTACCAGCGTATCATCGACATTCGAAACAATCCGCCAATCGGTTTTGAGCTGGGTGTTTATGATTTTGATCCGGATACAATAGAAGACTAAAATATACAGACGATATTATTTTCCACCTCGAGGTCGACTAGGATAAAGCACGAGAAACGTTTTAACGGTCGTATTTTGTTAAGTGAACTCTAAGATATGAAGGTAATAGAGTGTCTGTTGTTGGCTAGAAGCCGAGTTTTCGTAGTGGTCGCGCTTGACCGATTAAGACGCAATGCGGATATCTGGGCAATAGCGATAGCCTTAAGATTAGCGTGTCGCTTGAAGCTTGTCCTCAACAGAGCGTATACTTACTAACATTAACTAAATAATTAACTAACAGGTACGGAAATGTCTATTAGAAACCTTTCACATATTAAGAAGTTTTTCGGTCATGTCGACAGCCCCGAAGAGAAGCACGAGTTGTACAAAGAAATATTGTTGATGACTCTTGCTCGAGCAACCCGCGCGGATCTAGTAACCGACAATGCTGAAGTAGAAATAGTCCAGAAGGTTTGGCTAGACGTTATTGGTGAGGAAGTTGAATCTAAAGACGTGCGCATCGCAGCCTCGTCAGAACTCTATGAAACCGCCCCAATTGACAAATACCTTGCACGAGTAGGACCGCAAATAGAGATCGCCGAACGACAATCAATCGTTAAGGCTCTTATCGCCGTGTTTGAAGCCGACGGCATAGTCACAGCCTCTGAAATCGAATTTTTTAATATGGTTGTCGATGCTTTAAAGCTCACTCCAGCGCAGACCGTTGGCCTTATGGTTCATAACGGAACGTAAATCGTAAAAAATTCCACCATTACGAGGTCAGCATAATACCAGCGGTCTAGTTCAGGGCGATTGTGCTTCTCAATCGCCCTTTTTGGTTGATGCTGTGTCGATTTTTAAAAGCAGCAATAAAAACTGATTCAATATTGCCTGGGTGTTGTGTTGATTTGGCGTCGAGATCAGAGGGCCAAATTTGAGGCCAGTTGCGACCATATGTTCGTCAGCTTTGCCTTTGCGCTTGAAATTAATAGCAACTGAGAGTGACTGGGCTGCACTACGAGAAATTGCACAGCGCAGTTAAACTTTCTTGTAAACGGTAGATAGATTAAACTCGTTGTAGATCAACACACTTGCAAACCTATTCATGCCATTAGATAAACTAGATATAAGCAAGCCAATCCCCATAGGTAAGGCTTTTAGGCATTTGGTTTTTTTTCAAATTAAGTTGATTGTAGACGCCTTACGTGATTTATTGTTTAGTCCAATTAGCCTAATTGCATTTATCTTCGATGCGGTTGTTAAACCGCCGGTGGGGCAAAGCCTGTCTTATAAATTAACCCGCCTAGGCCGCAAGTCGGATCGAATGATCAACCTGTTTGGCGAATACACGGCATCAGGTGAATTCACCATAGACGCGACGGTAAATGATTTAGAGTCTAAATTATTAAGCGAAATCAATAAGCGCAAGGAGCGTGATGGAGTCTAATAATAACGGGCCAAAGACCAAGCTTAAATCAATCGCCGTGTAAGGTGAGAATCAGCCTTTAGCGCAAGCATAGGGTTCGATTTAAATGAGTCTGGTTCGATATTCATAGCAAACGGTCGGCATGCCTTCGGATACCTAAATATATGAAAACCCCTTCCCGTTGTGGACTATCAAAACCGTTAGGTATTCTTGTCTATGACGTAGAAACGAAATAGAACACAGTCATTACTCGAGATTCAACCGATTTTTTAAATCGAGAAAACCAGTCAGCTAAATCGCATATTAGCTAAGGCTGTTGCATACTTACAACGGTCGTTTTTACTCAAAAAATGCATTAACTAGAATGACCAAATATACTGACAGTGTGTCTGATCAAAGATTGTTAATTAGGGAATCTGAAGCTCTTAATCACATTGCGAGGGTTATTAGTCTCCAGTATCTCTTCTGTATCCTAAGAAGTTAAATTTCATAGTGACGTTGATAACACCTATTTAAATTTGACCAAAGGGTTATCCTTTAGCTAGATGTGATTGGAGTGTAAATATTATGTTGGTTGAACAAATTGCGGTTAACAATAGCCTGAGAAATTACATGTACTTGGTGGCGTGTCCTGAGACGCGTGAGGCTGTGGCAATTGACCCACTAGATCATGCTTTAGTCTTGAGCCGTGCTAAGCAGCTTGGTTGGGATATTCGAGGTGTGATTAACACGCATGAGCATCACGATCATATTGGTGGTAACCAACAAGTAATCGCGGCGACCGGCGCCAAGCTTTACGCGCATGAAAACGCGACTGACAAAATTGCTAATGTAGACGTAGGTTTGCGTGCTAGTGATACGGTTCAGATTGGCACAACCGTTGAGTTGATAGCCTTAGACACACCGGGTCATACGTTTTGTCATACGTGCCTCTATTTTATGGGCGACAGTGATCAAGCGCCGGCACTCTTTTGTGGTGATACATTGTTTAACGCTGGCGTTGGCAACTGCCATAACGGCGGTAATCCGCAGACCATGTACCAAACTTTTGCGCGGCAGATATTTGTGTTACCTGATGAAACCAAAATCTACCCAGGTCATGACTATATCGAAAATAATTTGCAGTTTACGCTTGATCGCGAACCAAGCAATGCGGCGGCTAATAGTTTGCTCGCGGCTATACAGCAGTGGCCAGGCGACAAGCACTTCATTTCAAATATTGCAATGGAGCGTTTGGTTAATGCTTTCTTCCGCCTTGAAAGCAATGAGATAGTTGATCTGTTAAGACAGCGTTTCTCTGAGATCGGCGATTCACCTGACCAAGAGACGGTCTTTCTGAAGCTGCGTGAGCTACGTAATCATTGGTAGTGAACGCTAATGAGTTGATCATAAAGGGCACTTTTTTCGGGTCATGTGACGTTAATAAGCGATTTAACGAGACCAGCTTACATCCTTAGGTCGAGCCTTACTAATAGTCGATTAATCTTTATCGAATTCGATACTTTCGCAAAAAAAACGCCGCCTTTTCTACCCAAGGCTCTATAATTAGCGCCATGAGAGCTGCCGTTGCTTAGCCGGTAGCATTTAAAGCACTGTAGAACCCAACTCTATAAAAGAGCAGGGCCGGCTATCCAATAATTTACGTATAGAAGTTTCGGAGAAGAACAATGTCGTTTGAAGATCGTGATGGTTTTATTTGGATGGATGGTGAGTTTGTTGATTGGCGCGATGCCAAAGTTCATGTGCTCACGCATACCTTGCATTATGGCGTTGGTGTATTCGAAGGGGTGCGCGCTTACGCAACCGATAAAGGTCCGGCAATTTTTCGTCTAGATCGCCACACTGAGCGTTTGTTACAGTCAGCTAAGATCATGGGCATGACCATCCCATTCTCAGTTGAAGAGATCAATAAGGCGCAGATTGAATGTGTTGCACGAAATAAGCTTGAGTCAGGATACTTACGTCCGATGGCTTATTACGGTTCTGAGGCAATGGGTTTGCATGCAAAGGGTCTAAAAACTCACTTAATGGTAGCCGCTTGGTCTTGGGGAACGTATCTCGGTGACGAGGCCTTAGAAAAGGGAATTCGCGTTAAAACATCCTCATTTAACCGCCATCACGTCAATAGCACCATGTCTAAAGCGAAAACAAACGGTCATTACACTAATTCGATTATGGCTTTGCAAGAAGCTGAAAATGCCGGTTATGACGAAGCGTTGATGCTCGATACCAATGGCTATGTAGCCGAAGGGAGTGGCGAAAATATTTTTATCGTTCGTCGGGGCAAGGTTTTTACACCTTCTTTAACCTCGGCACTAGAGGGCATTACCAGAGATACTATCGCCGAATTGCTAAGAGATGATATGGGTATGGAGATCGTCGAGAAACAAATCACTCGCGACGAAGTATATACCGCAGATGAAGCCTTTTTTACCGGTACCGCCGCCGAGGTTACGCCGATTAACTCACTCGACGATCGTATTATCGGTGATGGCAAGCGTGGTGCCGTAACGAAAGAAATACAAACCCGTTATTTTGACGTAGTTAATGGCCGTAACCCAGATCGTATGGATTGGTTGACGTTAGTTTAATGCGCTTTTAGTTTTTTATTTAAATGTCTTCATTAGCTAAAAAAACACTCATCATTGGCCCGTCTTGGGTTGGTGATATGGTAATGGCACAAAGCTTGTTTATTGATATTAAGCGCCGCCAGCCAAATTGCCAAATCGACGTGCTTGCGCCGGCCTGGACGGCCGCCTTGATCGACCGGATGCCAGAAGTTACTGAGCTAATTGCCGGTAATTTTAATCATGGAAAATTGAGCTTAGGCGAGCGTATAAAGTTAGCCAAGAGCTTACGATCGAAAGGCTATAGCAATGCCATTTTACTGCCTAATTCACTAAAATCGTCGCTGATACCCGCGGTAGCGAAAATTCCTACACGCACAGGCTTCATTGGTGAGCAACGTTGGGGGGTCCTCAATGACATTCGCAAACTCGATAAGCAATCATTGCCTATGACAGTGCAACGTTTTGTCGCGCTCGGGCTTGATAAGGGTGCTGCGGTTCGGCCAATTGAATCAATTCCAGCACCACAGCTGGTGGTCAACTCTAAGGCGGCAAAAGCAGTGCTTGTTAAAAATCACTTAAGCATAGAAAGAGCGGGCATAGAAACAAAAATTTTGGTGCTTTGCCCTGGTGCCGAATTTGGGCCTTCGAAACAATGGCCTGTAACGCACTACGCCGAGTTAGCCAATAACTACTTAGATAAAGGCTGGCAAGTTTGGTTGCTTGGCTCCGATAAAGACCATTTAGTTTGCCAAGAATTAGATGCACTTTGTGGACACAGTACCGAAGTTTTAGCCGGTAAAACCTCGCTACCTGAAGCCGTAGACCTAATTTCGTTTGCATCATTGGTAGTGGCGAACGATTCTGGCCTGATGCACATTGCGGCCGCTTTGCAGAAGCCATTAGTCGCAGTATACGGTTCTACCGACCCAGGTCATACGCCACCATTGAGTAGCAATCATGCAATTGCAAGACTATCGCTCGATTGCAGTCCGTGCTTTAAGCGCGAATGCCCATTACAGCACCTCGATTGTTTGCGAAAGCTTAAACCGGCTAGAGTGTTAGCGCTGGCTGAGACCTTACTCACTGAGGCGCCATAGGTTATGAGAGTACTGGTGGTAAAGCTTACTTCAATGGGCGACGTGCTGCACTTAATGCCGGCTTTGTCAGATTTGGTCAAAGCCAAGCCAAATGTTGTGATTGATTGGATGGTTGAAGATAGTTTCTCTGAGATACCCGCTTGGCACCCCAGTGTTGACCGTGTAATTCAAGTGTCGACTCGTCGTTGGAGACGCTTAAAATGGCAAAATATTATCGAGTTTTGGCGTTTCGTTAAACTACTACGCTGTGAAACCTACGATGTTGTAGTCGACGCCCAAGGTTTGATGAAAAGCGCTGGTTTTGCACGCTTCGCAAAACTCAAGAAAAACGGCTTTCGCGCTGGTTTTAGCGGTTCGTCAATCAAAGAGTCACCCGCCGCCCGTTTGTATCATAAAAAAGTCGAGGTGGCTCGCGAACAGCATGCTGTAGAACGTCTGCGTCAACTGTTTTTCGGCGTGTTCGAGTACGCTAAACCTTCTGCGACACTTAACTACAACCTTAGCCTACCTAAGCCTACGATCAGCAATCAGGATACGGTGATGTTGTTTCATGGCACTACTTGGGCCAGCAAACACTTACCGGATAACCTTTGGCGCGAAATTGCCGATCTCGCTTGTGACGATGGCTATAAAGTAATGCTTGCTTGGGGTAACAATGACGAGCGTCAACGTGCCGAGTGGATAGCTGAAAAT
>JAWUZB010000066.1:0-8929 GCA_034110505.1 Gammaproteobacteria bacterium | reverse complement strand
GCTTAAACGTGGCGAGCGTCAGACTGTTAACAAGCAAGTTGCACATTACTATTGTGAATTAGCTGAACTGTCTATTGTTATTGGTGATTACCAAATTGCTCGTCAGCATTTACGCAATGCGCGAAGCGAACATCCGTCCGTCGCGCGTAGTTTATTACTGCGCGGTGACTTGCGCTCAGCCGAAGGCGATCATGCTGGCGCCCGAGAGTTATGGCTAAACTTGGCTAATTCTCATCCTAATTTTGCAGAGCTTATCGTCGACAAGATGATTGCAAGTTTTAATCTTACTGGTGATTCGGATGGCTTACAGAATTACTTGTTAAATGTCGCGGTTGTACCGAAAAATGCTGATTCGTTTAGAGTGTGGCAGAGGGCGCTTGAGAGCATTTTAGGAGAGTCAGCAACGATAGACCATATACTCGAAAAATCCAGCAATAAGTCTATGAGCTCACCGCTTGCGAATTACCTAAACAACGCCTTAGCCGCAAATAAACTCAGCGATGAACGAAGTGCTGGATTACTAAAAAAATTGTTGAGTCGAGCAAAATCTAAAAAGATTGAGTATACTTGTATTGGGTGTGGGTTTGATACCAAGGCCATGTATTGGTTTTGCCCAAACTGTGGGCAATGGGAAAGTTTTCGTTAAGCGTCGATTATTATTGAACGATGCGCTAGCGATAAGTGATTAGTATTAGAATTATGATAAATTAATTACAAGACACCTCAACACAAGCAGCAAAAGATAAAGTGACTAAGATTTTTTAACCTCTTGATAAACTATTGGGCAATAGCTGGTCAATACGCTTTTGTTTCTATATCAAGATTGAAAAAATTAGACAATTGTACTTTGCTCAGAGGTTATGCTGAGGTCTTTAATAATAATTGTAGACATAAGTCTACATAAAAAGAGTATTCCTGTGACCACTGAAATCAAACATCTAGCTTTCAAAGGGATTGAAAAGAAAGAACAAATACTGTTCAAGTCATTCTTGAATTTAGCTAAGAATGAACTCGAATATCAAGTCGTTATTATAAAAGAAAATAGTGACTCGTCGATCAGCCCTGATATTGTAATTGCCGATTCTAGTTATCAGTTTGCGGACGATGAAGCATTACTCAGTAGCCTACCAACCATTAGAATTGGCAATGATTTCGATGACTCCGACGGCCATATCGTTCGGCCAGTTCAATGGAGTGATTTCCGAGCGCAATTAACCTTGCTTGATTTGGAGTCGGCTGTTGAGGCCCAAGCGCCGTCAGATCAAATCCTACCTCAAGACATGCAATTTGCGATTGTTGAAATGGATGAAGAAACTGAGTCGGATGCAAAAGAGTCGGACGACTTCTCTGACGCAGATGAGTTCGATTATGAACTGGATAATTTAAGTATCGATTATCACAGTTTTACCAATAGCGAATGTCTTAAAGTTGTTAACGATGTTAAAGGCTTCAAAGAAGGCGAAGAAGCGCCCGACCTTCCGCATGCGCTGCTACTGGTTACTGACGACGAAAGCTTGTCAAATAATAGTGTTCTGGTTATTGAAACGAATAGTCTAGATGCGTGGGAAATGAGTGAGTCAGAATTTGACAACCACGTTAATAATACTGATGTTGCTGAGGAGGTTATCGAAAGCGATTCGAGTTACCTTGACGCGGCTGAGGAAGCTAAATTAACAACTAAGCTTGCGTCCGGCTTAGTGATTAAGCCCGGTGCTGATTTTTGGAGCGAAGACGCTGAAATTTTTTCTGATAGAGAAAAAATATTGTTCATTAAGCCCGAGCGTGATTTAGTTTACTCAGACAGAGAGCCCGGAAAGTGGACAGCGGCGATTCGCAATAAGACGCTTACCAAGTGTCAACTAGAGGCGACATGGAGGCCAAGTAATGAGCTCAAGGCTTTCCCAATTAGCCGCTTGGTATGGGCTAACACAATAGCGACTAAAAGCAGTGATCTGATCGTCGGATTAGACGCCCAAACTGAGTATATTCTTGAGCGCTGGCCACATTTTGATTTGCTCGAACTAGATAATATGCTGCTTAAATTATGCACCATGCTTTTTGTTCACTCGGAAAGCGCACACAGTTTGATGCAAAAATCGGGTTACAGCCGTACCGTGGTTTACGGCTTTATTAATGCCTGCCATGAACTTGATGTTTTACGTGTATCGGCTGACTTTGATTTAGAAAATATTTCTGAATCTAACGCCGATGAAGGCGTGTTTGGTAAAATTAAAGACGTTTTCCGTAGTTAAGAAAGAGTTAAGAAAGAGTTAAGAACGAATAAGGCCGAACAGTGCTCAGGTTCTTTGGTGATCAATCAATACCTATCCGACTAACTGAATTTTTATAATAATCGATGACGAGTAAATCAAGTGCTTAATATTGCAGTCGCTGGCGTTGCTGGCCGAATGGGCCGAACTCTAATACAAGCTGTGGCCGCAGCGTCTACAGATGGGATTAGCTTAAGTGCCGCAGTACAGCGCCCAGGTAGTAGTCTGCTGGGCGTCGACGCGGGTGAGTTTGCCGGCATAGGGAGAATGGACATTCCTATCGTTGCCAGTTTAGAGCAAGCCGACTTTGACCTACTGATTGACTTCACCACAATTGAATCTACTTTGGCTAATATTGAGTATTGTCAAAAAAATGGTAAACCGATGGTGATTGGCACTACTGGTTTCAGTGACACCGAAAAGCAAACACTTGCTCGCGCAGCTGAGTCGATTGCGATTGTCTTTGCCGCTAATATGAGCGTGGGTATGAATCTTTGCTTTCATCTGCTTAAGCAAATGTCAGAGGTTTTAGCCGCTGATTCCGATATCGAGATTATTGAGACACATCATCGACATAAAGTTGATTCGCCATCAGGCACCGCTTTGCGCTTAGGCGAGGTGATTGCTGATACTCTTGGCCGGGATTTAAATCAGGTGGCAGTATATGGCCGTGAGGGTATCAGCGAGCCCCGAGATCGAGAAACGATTGGGTTTTCGACTGTCCGTGGTGGCGACGTGGTTGGTGACCACACGGTTTTATTTGCCAGCGAAGGCGAACGAGTTGAGTTAACACATAAGGCTTCATCACGCATGACCTTTGCTAAAGGAGCCGTAAGAGCGGCGATATGGGTGGCTAATAAGCCCGCGCACTGTTACGACATGCAAGACGTATTAGGGCTGTCTTCTCTGTAATGTCGAGAAGGGATTCGACTTCAAGGCGCATGACGAGTCTCCCAAGCTAAGGTTATCGGGGTAATTTATTTAGAGACTCAAGGCTGTGCTAATCGTAGTTTTGTTAAGTATCAGATTAAAACTATGTGGTGACTCCAAAGGGTTTGAATTTGATGGCGCTTATTGTTGTAAGCTTTAGATGATTTTATTGTGCTTTTAGGACGCTTTCACATTGCATAGACAAGTGTGTTTCGGCTAGAATACGCACCGATGAAAAGGCCATACAAAATGTTCTCCAAACCCTATTGGGTAACCAGTGGAGCTAGTGGTCTTTGTAGATAAAATTCAGAAAAGGGAGAAGCCTATTAAAGGCTTCTCCCTTTTTTTAAGTGGATTTTATCGCCTTCTAAATTAACCTTGATAAATTTTGTGCGCTCATCAACGCTCAAGTTCATAAGAAAAAGGCTCGAATTGTGAAATATACGGCACTATTAGCACTCGCAGCCGGCACCCTGTTTTGGGGACAGTCAATTGGCGCAGAAGGTCAATCGGTAGGCGAGGTGGTATTCAATACCTCAATGACGGGCTATCAAGAAATCTTGACAGATCCATCGTATTCTCAGCAAATGGTTACGTTAACCTATCCTCATATTGGCAATACTGGAACCAACGAGGAAGATACGGAGTCAAACTTTGTTTACGCCAACGGTCTCATAATTCGTGATTTACCGCGTATGGCAAACAACTGGCGAAATACTCAAAATCTCGATGATTACCTGAAAGATAACGATACTGTCGCAATTGCTGATATCGATACTCGCCAGTTAACCCGGATACTTCGAGAAACAGGTGCTCAGAATGGTTGCATCGTAGCCGGCGATAAACTTGATTCTGATGCGGCAATTACTGCCGCCAAAGGTTTCGCTGGTTTAAAGGGTATGGATCTAGCCAAGTTGGTCACTACTCAAGAGGCTTATAAATGGTCTCAGGGGGAATGGACCTTAGACCGTGGTTACCAAGACAAGCCTGGCGGAAGATTCAAAGTAGTGGCTTACGACTTTGGCATCAAACATAATATTTTGCGAATCTTAGTGCAGCTTGGTTGTGACGTGACGGTTGTCCCAGCGCAAACCTCAGCCGCCGATGTGCTTGCTTATAAGCCTGATGGAGTGTTTTTGTCGAATGGCCCTGGTGACCCCGAACCATGCGATTACGCGATAACGGCCACGCAAGAAATAATTGCCGCCGGCATCCCAATTTTCGGCATTTGTTTAGGCCATCAAATTTTGGCCTTAGCATCAGGAGCGAAAACAGAAAAGATGAAGTTTGGCCATCATGGTGCAAACCATCCGGTGCAGGACTTAGCCTCAAAAAAGGTCATGATCACTAGCCAAAATCACGGTTTCGCAGTTCAAGAAACGGATCTTCCAAATAACCTAGAAGTGACGCATCGCTCACTATTTGACAATACGATTCAAGGCATTTCGCGCACTGACGCAGCGGCCTTTTCGTTTCAAGGTCACCCCGAAGCAAGCCCAGGTCCGAGAGATGTGGCACCGTTATTCGAACGATTCATCGACATGATGACCCAACACAGTGCCAACGCTAACGCGAAAGCTTAAGAGGATTTAGAGATGCCAAAACGTACTGACATTGAAACCGTCTTAATCATCGGCGCAGGCCCGATTATTATTGGACAAGCATGTGAATTTGACTACTCAGGTGTGCAAGCCTGTAAAGCTCTAAAAGAAGAGGGCTATCGCGTGGTGCTGGTTAATTCGAACCCAGCGACTATTATGACTGACCCCGGTTTTGCCGATGCAACTTATATCGAGCCGATAAGCTGGCAAGCGGTTGAAAAAATCATCGAGATCGAACGTCCAGACGCACTGTTACCGACCATGGGTGGCCAAACAGCGCTAAACTGTGCACTTGATTTAGAGCGTGAAGGCGTTTTGAGCAAGTACGAGGTTGAAATGATTGGTGCCAAAAAAGAGGCTATCGATAAAGCCGAAGATCGTCAGCAATTTAAAAACGCAATGACCAAAATTGGTCTCGAGATCGCTCGCGGAGATATCGCTCATAATATGGATGAGTCGTTTGCGATTCTCGAAGGTTTAGGTTTGCCGGTTATTATTCGCCCGTCTTTTACCATGGGCGGTACAGGCGGTGGTATAGCATATAACAAAGAGGAGTTTGTTGAGATTTGCGAGCGTGGTCTAGAGGCGTCTCCGACCAATGAGCTGCTGATCGAAGAATGTATTTTTGGCTGGAAAGAATACGAGATGGAAGTCGTTCGTGACCATCAAGACAACTGCATTATTATTTGTGCGATCGAGAACTTTGACGCAATGGGAGTGCATACCGGTGACTCAATTACCGTGGCACCAGCACAAACATTAACTGATAAGGAATATCAGATTATGCGTGATGCGTCCCTCGCTGTGTTGCGAGAAATCGGTGTCGATACCGGTGGTTCAAACGTGCAGTTTGCGATTGACCCGAAAACTGGCCGTATGATTATTATCGAAATGAACCCACGCGTATCACGTTCGTCCGCATTAGCGTCAAAAGCGACTGGTTTCCCGATTGCAAAAGTCGCGGCTAAGCTAGCGGTAGGTTATACCTTAGATGAATTGCGCAACGATATTACCGGCGGCTTGACGCCAGCCTCTTTCGAGCCAAGCATTGATTACGTAGTTACTAAAATCCCGCGTTTCGACTTCGTTAAGTTTCCACAAGCGGATGATACGCTGACAACACAGATGAAGTCGGTCGGTGAAGCGATGGCTATCGGCCGTACTTTTCAAGAGTCTTTGCAAAAGGCCATGCGTAGCTTGGAGATAGGCAGCCATGGTTTTGAACCTCAACTAGGTGATCTAGTCGGAAGCGAACGAAGCGATCGCCTAAGTGCCGCGCTTAGAGTGCCTAAGGCTGATCGTTTATGGTACATCGGCGATGCTTTTCGAGAAGGCTTGTCAATTGAAGACGTGCATGAGGCTACTGGCATCGAACCTTGGTTCTTGGCCGAGATTGAAGATCTGATTTCTACCGAGCGCCAGCTTGATGGTAAGCACCTAGACTCGCTCGATGCCGATCAAATGTATGCCCTCAAACGTAAAGGATTCTCAGATGTTCGTTTGTCTGAAATCTTTAAGGTTAGCGAAGATCAGTTGCGCGCTAAACGTCACGCATTGAAAATTCGACCGGTGTATAAGCGAGTTGACTCTTGCGCCGCTGAATTCGCTACCGCTACAGCCTATATGTATTCAACTTACGAGCAAGAGTGTGAATCCTTACCCGAGCAAACTGAAAAAATCATGGTGCTCGGTGGCGGACCGAATCGCATTGGTCAAGGCATAGAATTTGATTACTGTTGCGTTCATGCTTCGATGGCGTTGCGTGAAGCTGGCTACCAGACCATTATGGTCAACTGTAACCCTGAAACAGTATCCACGGATTACGATACTTCTGACCGCTTATATTTTGAACCTTTAACGCTAGAGGATGTGCTTGAGATTGTTCATAAAGAAAACCCATCTGGGGTAATCGTGCAATATGGCGGCCAAACGCCGTTAAAATTAGCGCGCCCATTAAAGGCGCACGGAACCAAAATAATCGGCACCTCTCCAGAGGCGATTCACGGCGCCGAAGATCGCGAAGAGTTCCAAGCACTGCTTAATACTCTAAAATTGAAGCAGCCGCCCAATCGTATAGCGTCAAGCGAAGATACCGCACTAGCATTAGCCGAAGAAGTTGGTTATCCGCTAGTGGTTCGCCCCTCTTATGTGCTCGGCGGGCGGGCAATGGAAATTGTGCATGACGCGCAAGCGCTGTCTAACTATATGCATACAGCGATTCAAGTATCTAATGAGTCGCCAGTGTTGTTAGACCGCTTCTTGAACGACGCAATTGAAGTTGATGTCGATGCAATTTGCGATGGTAATGATGTTGTTATCGGTGGAATTATGGAGCATATCGAAGAAGCTGGAGTTCATTCAGGCGACTCAGCATGCTCTTTGCCACCGTTTAGCTTATCTGAAGAAATTAAAGCCGAGCTACGTGAACAAACAAAGCAAATGGCGTTGGCGTTAAACGTGATTGGCTTAATGAATGTTCAGTTCGCGATCAAGGGCTCCGATATTTATGTGCTCGAAGTTAACCCGCGCGCGTCTCGAACTGTACCGTTTGTTTCCAAGGCCACCTCCCGACCACTTGCCAAAATTGCGGCTCTTTGTATGGCCGGAAAATCATTAGCCGAGCAAGGGATTCATAAGGAAATTATTCCCGAGTAGTTCTCAGTTAAAGAAGCGGTATTTCCGTTCGTCAAGTTTCCAGGTGTCGATACACTATTGAGCCCAGAGATGAAGTCAACCGGTGAAGTGATGGGCGTCGGAACCACCTTTGGAGCGGCTTACAATAAAGCCCAACAGGGTACTGGCTCAAACATCCCTCGGCATGGTACGGTTTTATTTAGTGTGCGTGACTCAGACAAAGTGATTGCTACTGAACTGGCTGGCTATTTGTCTGAATCCGGTTTTAAAATCGTTGCCACGCGTGGTACCGCTGGGGTTTTTGAGAAAGCTGGGATTGCGTGCAAAAAAGTTAATAAAGTAACAGAAGGCCGACCACACATTGTTGACATGATTATTGACGGCCAAGCTAACTTAGTTATCAATACAACCAGCAACAACAATACGGTTAAAGATTCGTATACGATTCGTCGCGAAGCATTGATGCACAAGGTAACTTACTTCACCAATATTGCGGCTGCTCGTGCTATGGTTGAAGCACACAAAGCACATGAAGAAATGCGCGTCAATAAGCTACAAGATTTGCATAAAACTATTAGCTTATAGAGCCACTAAGCGCACAGACATAAAGACACCAAAACTATTGGCGTTTAGCAAGTTCAGGCTTGTTAAACGCCTTTTCTGCTTAGTTAATTGTCCTGTCTATGTGATTATTATTGAAACTTAAAAGAACTGAAAAACTGAATTAAAATGGAACGAGTACTACTAACGAAGAAAGGCGCTGAAAGACTTCAGGCTGAACTAAAGAAATTGAAAAGTGAAGATCGCCCAAAGGTTATCCAAGAGATAGCCGATGCGCGCGCGCATGGAGACCTATCGGAAAATGCTGAGTATCACGCAGCGCGTGAGCAGCAAAGCTTTATCGAGGGTCGTATCAAAGAGCTTGAAAGTAACTTAGGTATTGCTGAGGTGATCGATACGTCAAAGCTAAACGTTAAAGGTAAAGTGGTGTTCGGCGCTAAGGTTAAGTTGTATGACGAAGGCGCTGGTGCCGAAGTAACGTATCAAGTTGTTGGTGATCTTGAAGCCGACATCGCCTTGGGGAAAATTTCCCTAAGCTCACCAATTGGTAGAGCGTTGATCGGCAAGTATGAAGGTGATGAATTTACCTTCGAAGCACCCTCTGGCGAAAAAGCCTACGAAATATTAGCGGTCACATACGATTCGTAAACGCTTCACTAATTAGCCGCTAACAGGGATGTTAAAATGAAGAAATTGATTTCTATAGCGCTCGTTTTGTCATTGCTGATGGCGTCGAGCGCATTTGCTAAAGTCAAAATAAAATCGCTGGCGAAAAAGAAATGGACCGTCGTAGAGAGCCAAAACTTCAAAGTTATTACTGATGTTTCGGCCAGAAAGGCAAGGTTGACAGTCGAGCAGTTAGAGGAATATCGAGCATTTTGTTCCTTTTTTCTAAACATTAAGGCAAATGATGATGACGCTAAGTTATTGCTT
>JAWUZB010000065.1:0-15177 GCA_034110505.1 Gammaproteobacteria bacterium | reverse complement strand
CACATACTGGCCGTATCGACAAATTGTCTAAAGGAAAATGCCGTTCTGATGACTTTACCGCGGCCTACGGAAACATGATCCCGTTTATGTCTGCTGGCTTTAAGCAAGTCTGCGAATAATTCAATCTAGCCGTCTACCACTTTCTGTAAGGTGGTAGATGTATTTTCACTCGACATATACTTCTTCTAGACGTCATCCTTTTTAGGCGCCAGATACCAAAGAACAAAAACTACCAAAAATAACTTCGGATATCACCCAACATATTTGCGTGTTCTGTTTTATCGATGATTGCCTAAGCAAGCATGAACAAGACGATACCAAACCCTAAACCAAAGGAGACTCGTATTAGCCATTGGGTCTTTTGCAACTCGTACCAAAAATATTCCCAATATTATGTAAATACCCATAATCATTTGCTCATCTTCGGGTTGTGCCAGGGACCAACTCCACTCGTCAGGCCAGATCACCATCATCATTGCCGGAACACCGACTATGAAAAGGCTACCAAACACATAAAGGGCAAGTGGTAAGTACTCGAGTTTTTTCTTTCTTGATAATCTTTTACTATCGTTATTGTTGACTTCTAACGCCTATCATATGGTTGCGCACCACGTATCACGGTATGTGGAATTCTATCTATCATTGCTGAATATTGTTTTGCCGTTATTTATAGTCTGTAATATTTTTATATGTTTTATTTCTAATCGATCAATTGATAGTGGATTCTGATCCAAAACAACAAAATCGGCTTGTTTGCCTACCTCAATAGAACCCTTAATAGTTTCTTCAAAATTTTGATAGGCTGCCCATAACGTTATCGCTTTTAACGCATTTAATGGCGAGAGTTTATGTTCTTCACCGAGAACTTTAGCGGTTCGGGTAACTCGATTTACGGCACTATCAAGGATTCGCATAGAGTTCGGAAACGTCACTGGCGCATCGGAGTGGATGGTAAAAGGCATACCCTCTTCTATCATCCAGCCTGTGGGTGAGATATTTTCCGCACGCGTTGGCCCAGCCACCGAATCTCGATGCCAATCACCCCAGTAAAACGTATGCATCGGGTACAGCGACGGAAAGATACCAAGAGCTTTAAGTTTCGCGAATTGATCTTTTCGAGTAAATTGACCGTGAATCATAACCGTACGATGATCACCCAAATCTTCGGTTTTTTGTATCGTTTCAAGCAGTCGAATTAATTGGTCAACGGCCGCGTCGCCGTTGGTATGAACCAATACTTGCCATTTATTTTTGTAGGCTAGCGACAACCACTTTAAAGCCTCTTCATCGGCAAACGCGGGGTAGCCTGAGTATGACGCCAATTGGCCATTGGGTGGTTTAAAGTAGGGCTCGGTAAACCAAGCTGTTTTGCCTTGAGGAGAGCCATCGAATGTAAGCTTTACTCCGCCAATTCGAAATCCGCTAGTATATTCCTGCGACATTAATTCACTGTGTAAAATAGGATTATCGTCTAAGGTCGCGATGTCAGCGTAAGAGATAATATCGATATCAAAACCAACATTGCCTGCCATTAAAGGAAGCACACTAAGAGTAGCTTGATCGGTTTTGCCATCTTGAACCGTGGTAAAACCATTTGATACGTAGCTCTGTTCGGCCGCTTTGTATAATGTGATTAGATCTTCTTCGGTAAACTCAGGAAGCAATTTAAAGAAGATCATGAAGTGCGCATTTTCTTGCATCACACCACTTGGTGTTTTGCCATCGGCCTCGCGTTCAATAATGCCGCCTGCGGGGTCTGGCGTTGCCGCTGTGATGCCCATAAGCGATAACGCTTTTGAATTGTATGCACCTAAGTGACCTGATTGATGCATAACAACAATCGGATAATCAGTAGACACAGCATCTAGGTCATGTCGATTAGGGTGACGTTTTTCTTTGAGTTGCGAATCGTCATAGTTAAAACCAATAACAACATTATAGTTTTTAACAATAGGTGATGTTTTTATGAAATCACGCAAGGATTCTTGTAACGCTGCAATGGTGTTAACTGGACCGTCGGGGGCCGGTAATAAGTTGGCAACAATAGCTTGTGCACCAACACCGACAAAATGACTATGCGCGTCAATAAAGCCAGGAACGATGGTTTTATTATTGAGATCAATAACGCTGGTTAAAGGCCCCTTAAAGTCTGACATCTCTTTACTCGTGCCCACCGCGATAATCAGACCCTCTTTAGTTGCGATAGCCTCAGCGTAAGGAGTTTTTTCATCTACCGTAATGACATTGCCATTGAGGTAAATAGAATCTGCATAAATAGTGTCAGCCTTGCTAAATGACGCTAGAAAAAATACACAACTTATCAGAATTAGGTTTATTACCGTTTTTATCATCTGTGATACCGAGAAATTTATAAGATTAGATTTATGTTTGACGCCTTTCAACTCGGCGAGTTTTAAACGCGGCTTACAACCCGCTTGATACTGATGTTGACGCATTAGACATAATGTCCGCCAAGCGCCATTTAGATTAAGAGAAAACCCAATGGAATTGAGAAAAAACCTATCGGCCGAAACTTTTTTTCGAAATTTCTCGCTGCCCAAACTGCAAATTTTTTAGGCCGTTTAGATGTCAGAATCACTAAGCCGATTGCAACCACAATAAGACTATAGCCCAATATATTGAATACTGAGGGATAAACAGTAAAGCTTGAATATGCGATATAGACTAATCCCAGAATAACTCTGCTGAATATTTCGAATTATCTTGTATACCACTTTCAACGCTAGCGCATTTAGACATTATCGCTCAAATTTCTAATTATCTTAACTTTGATGCGCTTTTGATAATTGCTTACGAACTTGCAACGACTGCAAATCAACAAATAACGTTAAACAGTAAATCCACTGCAATACTTGAGCCCACTATCCGACACCTTAGTGTCGCTTTTTCAGTTTTCTAACGGCCGCTTTCATATCATTCGAGGCGATCGGCATGGCAATTAGCATATGCACAAGCACAAGTAAATTAAGCCATGACCAACTGGGTAGACTGAATAGGTATATGCTCACCAAGGTTAGCGCTAAGGCACCCAATGTTAACCAGTGTTTCCAACCATTGTAGTAGTTATCATTCCAGATTTTAGTCGCTTCTGCTGAGCTCACTTCTTGATTTTTTTGCAGTTGATTTTTAGTAAAGTACATCCCGATCTCCTTTTACATAACCCCTTTGAAACCGGCGCGCGCTATTCTGCGCATCCGAGCACACTAAGTTTGCCGTAGTTTTGGAACTTATTATGAGCCATTAAAAGCAATTATTGAAATCACCACGGCCATGCAACAAGTAAAAACAGCAAAACCCAAGCAAGCAAGAGCCTGCTGTCGTTTGGTTTTCTCGATTTTGGTAATAAGTGACTCTATTGAATTCGTAGCATTGGTAAGCCTATTAAGAGTGTAGCTAGAGCTGCCACCTACCTTGACGAAGAAACTTGAAAACTCTGTCAGGCATTTACGGACTGTTGAAATAGGTATGTTGGTTTCTCTAGAAATTTGAAGAAACGAAACCCCCAATCGATCTTTTGTAGAAACATATTCGTAGATCTTTAATATTTGTACTGTCTTCATTCTATTTCGAACTCCAGTGCTCACAACCGCTCATTAGGATGTACGTTCGGTTTCTAGCAACGCACAATTCTAGATTCGATCTGTAAGTCTCTACTCTCATTGTAACAATCCCTATCTATGTCTCTCTGTCGATTATAAAGCGACTCTGCACTATGGCACTTTAGCAGTGCAGGTATGTATTCTCAATAATCTTTTTAAGTTCTTATTTATATTAGTTTTTTATTAAAGACCTGGAATACTAACCCGCCGCTAGCGGGGACAATGGGCGAGAGTTTTTTATAATTGCTAGATATGCTGTATAGAACCTTAGATTTATAAGTCTATAAGCAAGCGATTATCTATATAGATGTGGTGTACTCTAAGGAGATATTTTTTCGCCAAGAAACACGGTTATTTGTGATGCTAAAGAAAGTCATTGTTATTTTTATTCTCGTTATTGCGCTTGCTCTGCTTGGGCTGTTTTCTCTTGCGCCGAAGATGGTCGACAAATCACTAAATGCGATTACGCCTCATCAACCATTTGTTGTAAGTGATGAGGCTAAGGCGCTGCATGCAAGCCTGACCATTGGTGATTGGCATTCCGACAGTTTATTATGGGACCGCGATCTTGGTAAGCGTTACGATTATGGCCATGTCGATATTCCGCGCTTACAGGCGGGTAACGTCAGCCTGCAGATGTTTACTACTGTAACTAAGTCGCCAAGCGGTTTGAATTATGAGCAAAACTCGGCTGACGCCTCCGACAGTATTACTACGCTAGCAATTTTTCAGCGCTGGCCACTCGCTACTTGGAATAGCCTAACCGCTCGCGCGTTGCATCAAGCCGATCGCCTGCACCGATTTCAAGCGCAGAACCCTGACGATTTGATGATCATAAAGTCACAACAAGACCTCACTAACTTCACTAATAAACGCCTTAGCAATACGACCTTAGTCGGCGGTTTACTCGGTACCGAGGGCTCGCATGCTTTAGACGGAAAATTAGAAAACGTACAAACCTTGTTCAATGCAGGCTTTAGAATGATGAGCTTGCAACACTTTTTTGATAACAAGTTGGGCGCCTCTCTACACGGAATCAGTCAAACGGGCTTGACCGACTTTGGTCGACAAGTGGTTAACAAAATTGACTCTTTGAACATAATTCTTGATGTCTCGCATTCTTCTGAAGCCGTGGTCGCTGAAGTTTTAGCATTATACAAAAAACCGGTGGTGGTCAGTCATACTGGCTTCAAAGGTTACTGTGACACGGCTCGCAATATCGCCGACAGTTTAATGCAACAAATAGCCTCTAACGGCGGCTTGATTGCAGTCGGTTATTGGGATGGCGCGGTCTGCGGAGATAGTCCTAAGGACGTGGTCGCGGCGATGAAATATGGTCTAGAACTAGTCGGCGAAGGTCACATGTCTTTAGGCTCTGATTATGATGGCTCAATCACCAGTGGGTTTGATACCAGTGAACTGGTTGCGCTAACCGATGAGATGCTAAAAGCGGGCTTTACTAACACTCAAATTAGTAAAATTATGGGCGGCAATATGCACAAATTTCTAACAGAAAATTTACCAAATTGAGCTTTGTTCGCGTTTGCTGCCAGCTTTTTTTTCTCTGCACACTAACCGCATGCACGCCGAATAAACAACTACGTACAGAGTTTGTTGACGGTAACTGCTTATGGGGCGGAGTTGATTGCAGCAAGTCGGCAGTTGAGCATTACCTGGAATACGATCTAGGCTTTATTGAATTCACCGAGCGGGGCAACTTGTATGATCGCTCAAGCAGCCAACGTGTTTTAAATTACATTCAACAACAGGCCGAAACTGAGCAGGGCGCAGCGGTATTTGTATTTGTCCATGGCTGGAAACACAATGCTGACTATGATGATTCGAACGTGGTTCAATTTCGCGATTTTCTTTCTCGTGCAGCTGAAAACTCAGTGGTCGGCAAGCGCAAGGTTATTGGCCTTTACCTCGGCTGGCGAGGCGCGCTTACCACTGTTCCCTTTTTAAAAGAGACTACCTATTGGGCACGAAAAGCAGTTGCTGAAGAGATAGGGTCTGGCGGCGCAACCGAGGTGTTCGCTCAACTGCATCAAATATTAGTCGCTCAAGCGCAGCAACAAGATCAAACTCAAGATTCAGAATTACGTAAAACAGAGTCACAAAAGACTGAGTTATACAAAAATAGTTACGTGATTATAGGGCACAGCTTTGGTGGTGCGATCGTATTGTCGGCGCTGCATGATGTATTACTCAATGATCTAGTGGCTTCAGGCGTTTCAGTTAGTGATACACAAAAAGCATGTAACAAAATTAATCGCTTCGCCGATGCGTTAATTTTGTTAAACCCGGCGATCGAGGCGAATAAGGTTGTGTTGTTAAAAGAGGCGGCCGCGCGCTGTGTTTTTGATGGCTCTCAGCCACCGTTGATGCACATACTCAGCAGTGACGGCGATACCGCAACACGTATTTTCTTCCCGCTTGGCGATTACGCCAATATCGCCTCGCCGTTAAGCCCCAAGAAACTTAGACGGACTATCAAGGGGAAAAATATAATCTTGGATGAGCGACAACTATCATTGACTACCGCCGGAAACATCGAGCAATTTCGCACCGGATATTTGTGGTTCAATAAACAATCAAATAAATGGGCCATCAATAAGTGCTCTGAAAGCTTAGCCGACTGTGGAATCACCAATCCTCGCCAGCAGGCCAATCATTTTGATGTTGATGACTATGACCCGTTAAGGTTTATCAAAACTGGCACAGCCTTTATTCGCAATCATAATGACGCCTTTAGCTGCTATGTGCAGGGCTTTATTTCATCAGTAGTATTTGAAACACAGTACATCGAGAAAGGGTTCGACGACTCGATACAACCAAGAGTTAAAGCAGGTTGCCTTAACTCGTTAGGCGGCGAATTCGATTTTATACAGTGCTTTAACAGCCAAATAGAAGACTACGACTGCGATCAACCTAAGTAGTAAGTTGTTAGCTGTCTAATGCACTATTTTTTTGTACGCGCCTAATTTCAACTAAGCGCGCATCGTGAATGGCTTTTTGAATTTCTACGCCATCTGAATAGTGTCTGGCAATTTCTCCACCATTGACACTCTTTGCCGCCTGTTGAAATTTTATAAACAAGGCCGCTTGGGTGTAGTCTCGATCTTCGAATCCGGTGCGACCACGGGCATCGGCTATGCAACACTGGGCTACTTGCTGAGCACGCTGGGCATCCATTAGGCTGCGTGTTTTCTCGAGCATATTGAGAATCGTTTGCGGCCTGAGCTCAAACATTTTATGCATGTGCAAATGATATTCCGCCACCGCCAAGGCCAGCGATTGATACTTTTTAGGAATCCGCAAACGCTCACACATTTGCTTAATAATTGATAGCCCGCCAAGCTCGTGTCCTCGATGCGAAGGCAATATCTCGGAGGGTGTCTTGGCTTTACCAAGGTCGTGCACCAATGCGGCGAAGCGCATCACTGGGTCGTCACTTAACTTAGCCGCTTGCTCTACCACCATTAAAGTATGAATGCCGGTATCGATTTCAGGGTGATACTTTGCTGTTTGCGGCACACCAAAAAGCTCATCAATCTCAGGTAACACTCTCGTTAACGCGCCGCAGTCTTTGAGTACCTGAAAAAATATTTGCGGCGAATTCGTAATCAGCGCCTTCTTCATCTCAGCCCATACACGCTCTGGCACTAGGGCATCAACTTCACCATTACTGACCATCGCCTTCATCAAACTCATCGTTTCGGGCGCAATGCTAAAATCAAATCTTGCGGCAAATCTTGCCGCTCGAAGGATGCGTACCGGATCTTCCAAAAAAGCATCGGATACGTGACGGATAACGCCACTGGCCAAATCTTTTTGGCCTCCATGTAGATCAATAAGATTGCCTTGTTGATCTTCCGCCATGGCATTAATTGTCAGATCGCGGCGTTCTAGGTCTTGCTCAAGTGTTATCTCAGATGAGGCGTTAAATTGAAAACCTTGATAGCCTTTGGCGGTTTTACGTTCAGTCCGAGCCAGAGCGTATTCTTCGCCAGTCGATTTTTTAATAAACACGGGAAAATCTTTGCCAACCGGCTGATAACCTTGATCAACCATCGCTTGGGGTGTAGAGCCAACCACTACCCAATCGCGGTCGGGTGCATCAACGCCAAGCAAGCGATCGCGAACCGCCCCGCCAACCAGGTAAATTTGGCCTGCTGAACTCATAATTTAGGTAATGCCGTATTGCTCGCGGTAAGCCCGCATGCGTTGCAAATTTTGCTCTTGATCTGGCTGCAGCTTTAAATATTCGATCACGTCTGCCAAGGTGGCAATGGCGACTACCGGCATACCAAATTCCGCTTCTACCAGCTGAATCGCTGACATCTCAGTTGGCTGACCATCCTTTTGTCCCAACTCTTGACGATCTAGTGCCAGAAATACCGCTGAAGGCTTGGCCCCAGCCGCCGTAATTATATCAAACGACTCGCGAATCGCAGTCCCCGCGGTAATTACGTCGTCAATGATGGCAATCTCGCCAGCAAGCTTAGCGCCAACTATATTTCCGCCTTCACCATGATTTTTCTTTTCTTTTCGATTAAAAGCGAATGGCACTTCTTTACCGGTTGCCTCAGACAACGCCATAGCGGTCGCACATGCAAGAGTAATGCCCTTATATGCTGGACCAAAGAGTACATCAAAATTTAAATCGGAGTTTTCAATGCTGCAGGCGAAAAAACGACTAAATTGACACATAGTCGCGCCACTATTGAACAAGCCAGTATTAAAAAAATAAGGACTACTGCGGCCTGACTTTAAGGTGAATTCGCCAAACCGAAGCACACCAGTTTTCATCGCAAATTCAATAAATTGTTCTTGATACGGAAGCATGAATTTTTGCTCTGACGTTATAAGATAATGCGTAGTATGATACCCGCAAAACGTAATAGCTCAAAATGCTGAGGTTAATAAGAGTGGAAATTAAATATCGATTAAAGGCCTCGATAGACTGCGCAAAACAGCTTGGTGCTACCGCGCTTACGCTTATGTTCTGCTCAATACCTATCGCCAACGCTGATATCCCTCGTAATAACGCCTCTTTCGGAGACTGGGTTATTGCCTGTTCATCATTAGGCGATATAAATGAACAAAAGGGACTGGCGTGTAATATGTCGCAACGTATCGAATTCGAAGATACCAAGCAACCATTGCTTCAACTTAACCTCTATCTAAATCCCGATAATGCCCAAGCTGAAGCGGTATTTATTTTGCCCTTAGGCATCCCTTTAGCTAGCTCACCGGTTCTGTCATTCAATAATTCAAGTGCTTTAAGCTTGCCGGTAAGTCACTGTTATAGCGATGGCTGTTACTTTAAAGTGCCATTGAGTAAGACCCTTTTGGAGTCGTTTTTAAAGATGCGATCGGCAACTGTGAAGTTGATCGGCAACGATAATGAAACGGTTAATATACCAATCTCGGGCAACGGCTCGCGCGCCGCCTATAATTACTTTGAAGCACTACCAAAAGATTGAATTAACACCAACTTGAAATGCTATCGGGCTACCAATATCAGTCGCCGATGGCCCGCACGCGAAGACATAAAGTATGACCATGCTGTGATTTTCAGTGCGTTAGTAAGCAACAATGCGCATAATCAGCTATAAGCTTAGTATTAAATCATCACAACCCCGCAATTAATCAACCCACATGAAAGTAATTTCAGCAAACTTAAACGGCATTCGTGCCGCGGCACGAAAAGGTTTTCACCAATGGCTGGTTAAAGTCGATGCCGATGTCATCTGCTTGCAAGAGCTGAAAGCTCAGCCAGACCAAATCGAAGGTGAGCCATATCACCCTAAGGGCTACTACACCTACTTTCATGCGGCTGAAAAGAAGGGTTACTCTGGAGTAGGCATTTACTCCAAACAAAAACCTGACCAAGTTCATTTAGGGCTGGGAGAGGGCTTTGAAGATGTAGATTCAGAGGGACGATATATTCAGGCTGACTTTGGCGACTTAACCGTTGCCTCGCTTTACATGCCGTCTGGCTCAAGTAAGGATGAGCGACAAGAATTTAAAATTGACATGATGGGCCGCTTTGAAGACAAACTAAAGCAGCTCTCTGACTCTGGTCGACAAGTAATTATCTGTGGCGACTGGAATATTGTGCATAGAAAACGTGATATCAAGAACTGGCGGGGCAACCAAAAACTCTCAGGTTTTTTACCTGAAGAGCGCCAATGGATGGACTGGCTATTTGCTGAACCCGAACCTGAATTAGAAGGTGGGCGGCCCGGCCATGCTGGCTTCTATGATGCCTTTCGACTAATTAACGACGAAGATGAGCAATACACGTGGTGGTCAAACCGCGGTCAGGCATGGGCAAACAATACCGGATGGCGTATTGACTACCATGTAATTAGTGCCAGCTTAAAGGACAAAGTCGTCGCCGGTTCTGACCTGATTTATAAAGACGAGCGCTTTTCAGACCACGCGCCACTGGTTATTGAATATGACATTTAGATCATTGGCTAAGCACGATTTCGGCGGCGCGACACAACACCCCAGATTATTGTAAATGAACAGTATATCGATTACAGAGCCAACGATTCAATGGTGGCGAGAGAAGTCCGTATGGGTTCTTTTGCTACTCGGTTTTTCAGCCGGCATACCTTATTTTTTAATTTTTGGCACACTTTCACTCTGGCTATTAGAGGCTGGAGTAGAGCGCTCAGCCGTCACGTTTTTTAGCTGGGCGGTATTAGGTTATTCCTTCAAATTTGTATGGGCACCCCTGGTCGACCGATTACCCCTGCCAATACTTACCAAGGTGTTTGGCCGACGCCGAGGGTGGTTACTCCTGGCACAAATAGCGGTGATTTTTTCAATCGTGCTTATGTCGAGCATCGATCCAGCTCGCTCTTTAAATTGGATGGCTACAGGCGCCGTACTGCTTGGGTTTTCAGCCGCCACCCAAGATATCGTGATTGATGCCTACCGCATTGAGGCCGCAGAACCACGCCTACAAGCAATGCTCTCGTCAACTTACGTAGCCGGTTATCGAACCGGCATGATCATTGCAGGTGCGGCGGCATTAGCATTAGCTCAAGACCTTGGCAGCTCTCAAGGCTCGTATTCATACGCTGCTTGGCAGCTAACGTATCTATGCATGGCCGGCGTAATGGGTATCGGTGTACTCACTACCTTACTAATTAAAGAGCCCAATACTGACGCCAGTGTTGGCACACAATACCCAACTCGCGATTATATTTCGTTTTTCGGTGTATTCTTGGTGTCAATAGTAGCGTTGATATTGGTTTACTCGTTATTTGCAACAACACCAAGTTTGTTTTCTGATCTAGGACAAAATATATTCGCCTTTTTCTATGGCACTTTAAGGATGATGCTGGCGGTTTTAGCGGCGTACTGCACCGCGTCGGTATGTGTAAAGCTAGGGCTTATTAATTCAAATTTAGTACGCGAAGGATACGTCGATCCCATAGCGGACTTTCTCAAACGCTACGGCAAACTAGCCATCTGGGTTTTGCTGCTTGTTGGCTTATATAGAATCTCCGACATTGTCATGGGTGTAATTACGAATGTGTTTTACGCCGAAATGGGCTATAGCAAAAAAGAGATTGCCAGCATCACCAAGGTTTTCGGCGTGTTAGTGACCATTTTTGGGGCATTCATGGGTGGTTTGTTGGCAATTCGCATAGGTGTGATGCGCTCATTAATGCTCGGTGCCGTGCTTGTTGCAGTAACCAACTTAATGTTTATGTGGCTCGCCCAAATTGGCGGTATGCATTCGTATTTAGAATTCTCGATACCGCTTTTCTTCACCACATTAGATATCGCTCTACCCAAAGAATTATTTATTGTCATCATCATTGATAACCTTGCACAAGGATTTGCAATCGCCGCTTTTATTGGATGGCTATCAGCCTTGACCAACGTTTCGTTTACAGCAACACAATACGCAATTTTTAGCTCACTTATGACGCTGATTCCAAAATTGATTGGTGGTTACTCTGGCACCTTAGTCGAAAACTTTGGCTATGAAAGTTTTTTTCTATTCGCCAGCGCACTTGGGGTTCCCGTGATTGCCTTAATTTACTTTCTGCAAAATCGACTGGAATTTAGCCTCAAGACTTAACATTACTTAGGTCTTTTATACTGTGTCTAGCGTATTTTGTGGTCTCATCTTTGCATCAGGTTTGTTATTCTAAAGCCAGACCGCAAACTGGATACATTTAATTTTGAAAACGCTTACCTTTGATAACCGCTTCCTCCGTGACCTACCGGCCGATCCGATCACTGAAAATACTCGTCGACAAGTACACCAGGCTTGTTATTCGTATGTTCAACCCACTAAGGTTGGTTCGCCCTCGCTACTGGCGTTTTCGAAGGAGGCCGCCGAGTTGTTGGGCTTGTCTGAGCAAGATTGTAATAGCGATGAATTCTTAAAAATCTTTTCAGGCAATCACTTACTTGATGGCATGAAACCTTATGCGATGTGCTACGGCGGCCATCAGTTTGGTAACTGGGCGGGACAACTTGGCGACGGTCGGGCCATTAATCTAGGCGAGGTGTTAACTGAGCAAGGCGATTATTGGGCGGTGCAACTTAAAGGTGCTGGGCCAACACCCTATTCGCGAACCGCTGATGGACTGGCGGTATTACGCTCGTCAATCAGGGAGTTTGTTTGCAGCGAAGCGATGTATCATCTTGGCGTGCCGACCACACGCGCACTGAGCTTGATCAATAGTGGCGAGCAAGTGATGCGCGACATACTCTATAACGGCAATGCAGCGTACGAGCCGGGCACGGTTGTTTGTCGCTTAAGCCCAAGTTTTGTGCGCTTTGGTAGTTTCCAAATTTTTGCCTCACGGAATGAAAACGACGAATTAAGACAGCTGGTCGATGTCACTATCGAACATCACTTTGCTGAGTTACTCGATGAGTATGCGGCTGGTTCAAAAGATCTGTATTTAGCTTGGTTCGATCAGGTTTGCCAACGTACCGCACGCATGATTGTTGAATGGATGCGGGTTGGCTTTGTTCACGGCGTAATGAACACCGACAATATGTCGATACTCGGTCTGACCATTGATTACGGTCCTTACGGTTGGCTAGATGATTTCAACCCAGACTGGACACCCAACACCACCGATTCGCAAAATAAACGCTACCGCTTTGGCGAGCAAGCCAACATTGCCCTGTGGAATTGCTATCAACTGGCTAATAGCATTTACTCGTTGATTGAAGAAACTGAGCCGCTTGAGGCCATCCTAAATAACTTTCAGCATAGCTATCATTCTCAATGGCTTGAAATGATGGCTGCTAAACTTGGGCTAGTAGAGGTAATCGAAAGTGATCAGGCACTATTCGAGCGGCTCGAGGAGCTACTCGCACGAGTGGAAACCGATATGACGATTTTCTATCGCTGTTTAGCCAGTGATGATCTTAGTCTGAGTAACTTTAAAGAGGCCTATTATCAAGACCAACATGAGCAAGATTATCAAACGGCAATCACCAGTTGGCTCAACGACTACGCCCAGAGAAGAAAACTAGATAACCTTGATAGCAACACCCGTATTACTTCGATGAACTCGGTTAACCCTTTGTATGTATTTAGAAACTACTTGGCTCAACAGGCAATCGATAAGGCCGAAGCAGGAGATTTAACAATGGTCGATGAGTTGCTAGAAGTACTTCGAACCCCCTATAAAGCTCAAGTTGGTAAACAGCTCTTTGCTGAGAAGAGGCCCGAATGGGCGCGGTCTAAAGTCGGCTGTTCTATGCTGTCGTGCTCGTCTTAATCTGTCGATAAGTGAGGTACCGCCAAAACTGCTCAAGCGGACCTTGCTTAAAATGGGATAACCATAGTGTCGAATAGATCAGTTGAATAACCCAAACCATGGCCACCACAGCTAAGCATTCTACTCGACTTAACTCAGCAAAATAGTTCAAACCGTAGCCATAAAAAATGAAGGTACAGATCAGGCTTTGCATAATGTAATTAGTAAATGCCATTTTGCCAACATTGATTAAAGCAGACTGAGAACTAAGTAATACTCGAGATTTGCACAACAACATAGCCAAGGCGATGTAGCCAATGGCGGTTGCCAAACTACCGAAGTAGTTAAATAGCGTTCCGACACCAATAGAAAATTCCATCGAGAAATTGTGCGCTACATTCTCTATCACCCCCAAAACTGAAATCGACAAGCCAAAGGGCAAGGCTATTAAGGCGATAACGCCTGGCCTCCATCGATGCCGTAATGAATCCGACTCGCAGCAAAGCGATTCCAATTAACATGCCCGCCAATGCTCGCCAACCGTAAATAAGAAGACCAACCAACTGAAAAGAAATAGCGGTTGGCAAACTGGCTAGCCGAGCATCAAGCCACGAACCTTTATAAGCGCTAATCTCTTGCTGCAATAGGGCTTCGGAGGGCGACCAGTCCTGGCTTATTTCGGCTATTAGCACGGCATCGCCAGCGCCTATCAAAAATGATAGCAGCACTATAAACAGTACTGGCACAGCGAACATCAATGCGGCGGTAACGAACAAGCGTTTTGTTGATGCCTCGACAAATTTGACGGCAATCAATCCACATACAGCATAAACAAAAAGAATGTCTCCGTACCAAATAAAATAGCCATGTAATAGGCCAAATATTAATAGCCACTGCATGCGACGCGTATTCAAAGCCCGAGCATCAGACCCTCTTTCGCAGGCGCGTTGATAAAAAATAGCTATACCTGCGCCAAACAACATCGAAAATAGGGTCATAAATTTAAATTCTGCAAACACATTTGCTATCGCCCATGCGTAAAAATTAGTATCACTAAAGTCTCCATAAACGGTAGGGTTGCTATAGGACGCTAGAGGTGCCGAGAACGACTGAATATTCATCCAGAGAATTCCAAGAACAGCAATACCTCGAAGCAGGTCTAAGCTAATGATTCGCGGATGTACTTTGATATCCATACGTGTTTTATAGTTTCCATTCTAGCTAGGTGCTGCAAGCACAGAAATAATAACACCGCTCGGTGTTCAAGAAGTTACTTTCTATCGAGTTGCGTAAGGATTATCGGCGTATACTTAATCGATTACTGTTTAGACTTAAGTAGACACATTATGAGTACCGAAAAAATAATCATCACCTTATTCGCCAAAGATCGACCTGGCATTATCCGCGCTCTATCTGACACCGTGTTAGCCAACAAAGGCAACTGGCTAGAAAGTAGCTTGTCGCGCTTATGTGGCCAATTCACCGGCATTGTTCACATCGCCGTAGAAACCGGCAATAAGGCCGCCTTAATAGCGGGTTTCGAAACGATGAGTAAAGATGGCGTTAATGTGACGGTGCAGAACGTTGAGGGCATCAAAACCGACGACATTGAGGTCAACGGCCTACAGATCTTAGTCGAAGCAAACGACCGGCCCGGCATTGTCAAAGAGATTACCGAAGCCTTAGCGGCCGAAAACATTAACGTAGATAATATCGATACCGAGGTAGAAAGCGCCTCTATGGCAGGTTATCAAATCTTTCGCGCACACCTATTTTTAGCCATGCCTGATGACCTCAGT
>JAWUZB010000064.1:0-13415 GCA_034110505.1 Gammaproteobacteria bacterium | reverse complement strand
GCCAAGTTAGCCAATGAAAAGCCACAAGGTAAAACCATTGCCTACGATACGTTGCTAGAGAGTTGGAAAAAATAGTCAGTTATTTCCAGTGGTAAGACTATATCTGCGTCGTTTAACTACTTTATGTGGTGCATTACTACCAAAGAGTAGGGCGCAGAAACTAGTTTAGAATCACTATTGCTGACCTAGTAGTGATTCGATTTGGGCGCTAATTTCAGCAACATCTTCATTTTTAAAGCCTAAGACGCGACTCAATTTACCTCCTCGGCGATTGACGAGTCTATACAACAAGACCTTGTCGACTCTGCAGAACTAAGTGCTGCGAAAAAGGCTGCCGAATGATCGATATCCGACAATATAGGTTTTAAACCGTGATTAATTACCGCCAAGACCAAGTATTATTTGAGCCCGACACGTAAGCAAACTCAAACGCTATTAAGTGCCGATGAATTTGACCATATTATTTAAAGCGATTACTGTAAAATGCTTTGATAATCGCTAGGTGTGCTTTAGCATTCGGTCACTAATTATTTCTTATTGCTAACGCTAATGCCAATAACACTTTTAACCAACGCAAATGTTTATGCTCCTGAGTTTTTAGGCCAGCAGAATGTGCTTTTGGCCGGCGGTAAAATTGTCTATATTGGTGAGAAATTGCCGGCTTTGGATAATGCGCTCGAGGCTGAGGTGATTGACCTTGATGGGCGATCAATTGTGCCAGGGTTCATAGATAGTCATACGCACATTACTGGTGGTGGCGGTGAAGCTGGGTTTTCAACCCGAGTGCCACCCGTTCCACTCAGTCAGTTTACGCGAGCGGGCGTGACTACCGTTGTCGGTTTACTTGGCACTGATGATATAACCCGCAACACAGAGTCAATGATTGCCCAAGTCTACGCTTTACGCGAAGAGGGCTTGTCAGCTTATTGTTATACTGGTGGCTATCATTTACCACCGACTACGTTAACTGGCTCTGTGCGATCTGATATTGTTTTTATAGAGCCAATTATTGGCGTTGGTGAATTAGCCATAAGCGATCATCGCTCAAGTCAACCAACCTTAAACGAGCTATTGAAAATAGCCTCTGAAGCACATGTAGCGCGCTTAATAACTGGTAAGGCGGGCATATTACACCTGCATCTTGGCGATGGTGAGCGAGGCTTATCACTGGTAAGGGAAGCATTAGAGCAGGCTGAGATCCCAGCTCGCACCTATAACCCTACTCATATTAATCGTCAAAGGGCGTTATTTGATGAGGCTTGTGAGTTGAGCAAGAAAGGTTGCTGGATTGACATAACCGCGTTCGAAACAGGCCCCGAGGGTTTTCAACCGGAGGAAGCTGTATTACGTTTTTTTGATCAAGATTTTCCGCGTGATAAACTGACCATGAGTTCTGATGGTGGTGGTTGTCTGCCGTTCTTCGATAAAGCAGGTAAGCTAACAAAGATGGATTTTGCTAGTTCTGAGTCTATGACTCAGGTGTTTTACGACTTACTTGATAACGGTCAAAAGCTGCAAGAAATTCTACCTATATTTACCAGTAATGTAGCCAGCCTGATGAATTTTTCGCATAAAGGCCGACTATCAGTCGACGCTGATGCAGACTTGCTGGTACTAGACCAAAATAATCGAATCGAGCATGTTATGGCCCAAGGCTGCTGGCATGTCTTTAATAAACAAATAATAAAAAAAGGTTCATTCGAAAAATAATTATGCCGTCACCCAGTATTGTTGGCCAAGAACGTGGCTATGTGATCCCCATCGGGGGCGCAGAAAATAAGTTAAATAACCCTGAAATTTTACGTCGATTTGTCGAGCTTGCCGGTGGCAAGAATGCAACTATCGGTATTATTCCAACCGCATCCAAACTTGCCGATACCGGTGCGCGATACCAAACTATCTTTGAGTCCCTAGGTGCTGGTAAGACATACTCTCTGCCGATTTCAAACCGGGCTCATGCAAATGACGAGAGCTACGTTGATATCTTAAAATCGTGTACTGGAATCTTTATCACTGGTGGCAATCAGTTGCGCTTATCAACCATTCTCGGTGGCACTCCGATTGCGCAAACAATTCGTAAACTAATTGCCTCTGGTGTGCATTACGCTGGCACATCGGCGGGTGCCGCTATCGTCTCACAACATATGATTGCAGGCGGTAAAGCCGGCGCGGTTCCAACCGAAGGCGGTGTCAGTTTGGTGCCTGGAATGGGATTAATAAATACCGTTGTTGTTGATCAACATTTTAATCAGCGAAATCGATTTGCACGTCTTTTTAGCGCCGTTTCGTATAATCCTTCGTTGCTCGGCATTGGTATTGATGAAAATACTGCGGCATTCGTCGATGGAGAAAATACCTTTACCGTTGTTGGCAGTGGCTCAATTACGATCGTGGACCCATCTAACATCGAGTATTCATCGGCGGCTGAAGCGAACGAAGGTGATGCCTTGACACTGCTGAATCTAAAGGTTCATATTTTAGCAGCGGGAGCACGCTTCAGTATAAATGATAGGCAAGCATTTAAAGAATAACGGTTAGGTTTAAAGAAAATATTAGCATTGACCTAGATCAAAGATAAAAAATGGTGGCGTTAGCTGCCATTTTTTTATAATGTTGGGAAGATAATGTATTAACTTTGCTTACACCTAGACCGTGAATAGAAATTTTTTGAGTCTCGAGCACATCTAATCGCTCGATCTCAGCCTCAGTGGCAAGCGAATGGGTTTTAAAAACAGGCGAAAAGTCGTTACAACGAGTTAACAGGAAAAACATTTTTATGAAGATTTTATCCACCAACGTCTATGTAGGGCCTAACGTATACGCTAACTTTCCAGTCATCCGACATACATTAGACCTCGGTGAGCTTGAGACTTGGCCATCAGTAAGGCTGGGTGAGGACTTCATTAATGGGTTGACTAACGCTTTGCCGAGCTTGCAGACGCACGGCTGCTCATATGGAGAAGAGGGCGGTTTCATTAGACGCTTACGCGATGGTGAGGGTACGTGGATTGGCCACATTTGGGAACACGTAGCGATAGAGCTGCAAAATTTGGCTGGATCACCGATTTCATTTGGTAAAACTCGTGGTACCGGCGAATTGGGCTGCTACACAGTAGTATATCAATATCAGCAGCGCGACGTAGGCCTCGAAGCCGGCAAGCTCGGCCTTAGGCTGTTGACTCATCTAATGCCGCCTGAGGTGCAACAGCTTATAAATGCTGATATTGACCCAGAATTTGATTTTTCAGACGAGTTGCATAGCTTCGTTAGATCAGCGCAGCGGAAAGAACTTGGCCCTAGCACGGCATCCCTTGTGCTCGCGGCTGAGAACCGAGGAATACCGTGGCTAAGACTTAATGAATACAGCTTAGTACAGTTCGGGCACGGTAAGTATCAGCAACGAATACAGGCCACGATTACCAGCCAAACTAAACATATTGCGGTTGAAATTTCTTGCGACAAACAAGAGACGCATGACTTGTTAAACGACTTAGGCTTGCCGGTACCTCAGCAGGTAATGGTTTATAGCGAGCGAGAAGCGTTGCGCTATGCAAAGCGCATTGGCTATCCGATTGTGGTCAAACCACTTAATGCCAATCATGGTCGCGGAGTCTCGATTAACTTGTCTAGCGATGAGGAAGTTGCAATTGCCTTTGCGGCAGCACAAGACGTCGGTACTAGTCGAGCAGTTCTGCTTGAAAGTTACATAACTGGTTTTGATCACCGTATGTTAGTGGTCAATAACGAGCTTGTCGCGGTTGCCAAAAGAGTACCCGGACATGTTGTTGGTGATGGTAAATCAAGCATAGAGCAGCTGATTGATAAGGTTAACGAAGACCCTCGTCGCGGCATCGGTCATGAGAAAGTACTCACTCGCTTAGAAATGGACTCTCAGGCGTTGCGTTTAATCGATGATGCAGGTTATACCTCTGAAACAGTGCTTGAGCCTGAGCAAAAATTTTATCTACGCTCGACAGCCAACTTATCTACCGGCGGCACGGCGATCGATGTCACCGATATCGTACATCCAGACAATCGTGATATGGCGATTCGAGCGATTCGTGCAATTGGCTTAGATATTGGCGGTGTTGATTTTCTGACCGACGACATCGGTAAATCTTATAAAGATATTGGCGGCGGTATTTGCGAATGCAATGCCGCACCAGGGTTTCGAATGCACGTAGCACCCAGTGAGGGTGAGTCGCGTGATGTTGCTGGCAAAGTTATTGATATGCTTTTTCCAACTGGATCAAACGCTAAAATTCCGGTTGCCGCTATTACCGGCACCAACGGCAAAACCACCACCTCAAGAATGCTTGCGAGCATAATGGCAAGCGCTGGTTTTACCACTGGCATGACCTCAACCGATGGTGTTTATATCGACGGACACTTAACCGTCAAGGGCGACATGACTGGGCCAACGTCAGCACAAATAGTATTGCGCGACCCCAGCGTTGATTTTGCCATTATGGAAACTGCACGAGGAGGCATTGTAAGACGCGGCCTCGGTTATACCGAATGTAATGTAGGTGCATGTCTAAACGTCTCAGGAGACCACTTAGGGCTTGATGGCATTGATACGGTGGAGCAACTTGCTGCGGTTAAGCGTGTCGTCGTTGAAGTCGCTAAAGATTGCGTTGTGCTAAACGCTGACGATAATCTTTGTTTGGCGATGGCCGATTTTTGCGATGCAAAAAAAATCTGCTATGTAACTACTAACTCTGGACACGGTTTAGTGCGTGAGCACATACGTAGTGGTGGTTTAGCGGTAGTGCTAGAGCAGGGCATTAATGGTGAAATGATTACGATCTACGATAACGGCGCACACATGCCTTTGCTATGGACACATTTGATTCCCGCAACCATCGAAGGTAAGGCAATTCACAACGTTCAGAACGCTATGTTCGCGGCGGCCATGGCGTATAGTTTCGATACTTCGTTGGAGAACATTCGCCAAGGCCTGCGTATTTTTGATACTTCTTTCTACCAAGCACCTGGTCGCCTAAATATTTACGATCAACATCCGTTTAAAGTTATTTTAGATTACGCACACAATCCAGCCGCATTTTCAATGATTACTGACCTCGCTACACGCCTTGAAGTAAGCGGTAAACGTCGCTTAGTTATTTCCGTTCCAGGCGATCGTCGTAACCAAGATATTACCGAGGCGGCACGAATTATTGCGCATGGATTCGATTCATTTGTGTGCAAAGCTGATGACAAGCTGCGTGGTCGCGGACCTGATGAAGTTCCGCAACTTCTTAAAGCGGCATTGATTAGTCAAGGCGTTGCTGAGTCGCAGATTGAGGTTTTTGGATCAGAAGTAGATGCTGTAAATTGTGGCTTGAAGCAATGTCAGCCTGGCGACCTTCTAATTGTACTTGGTGACGGGATCACTCGTTGTTGGAAGCAAATTATCGGTTTTAATTCAGCCGTCGTGGCTCAAGCTGTGGTGTCGCCTGTTTCGCCGACGTCTGCGCAAAAGCTGTACCAAGCAGTCGAGCAAGTATTCACCCTCGAAGAAGGTCAAACCTTGGTCAAAGATAATCGTGGCGTAAGAATCGTGGTCGAACGCGACGAAGAGTCGGATTAACCGTTTTTGATCAACTGGGCGATATTGCGTGAGATTAATACTTGATGAAGTCCGTCGACTAACTGGGCCAAACCTGCTGTGGGATAAGCCAGGTGCGATACTTGATATCGAATATGACCGTATCGATGTGTCAAAACTGGTTGGTAATTGGCAGCATTGGTCGAAAATGTGCCTGTTTGAAATAGGTTGGAGTGATGAGCAATGTGTTCATCGCTTACACGCTTATGGGGCCAATTTAGCCATCAGCGCTCCATTAGACTCTCTTTATATCGCCTGCGATCTGGCCGAGCTTATATGGAGTTGTTGCGAGGCCGAGCTGCAAAATACTGAACTGCCAGACTGGCAGGCCGAAAGTCGCAAGCTCAAGGCTTTGTGGCTTGAGCAAAGCAATCATCACCTATTAGCTATCGTTGCTGCGGCAAACCAAGCCGACGTGACTTGCCTAATAGACGATGACAAGTTGAGCTTAGGCTTAGGCGCTAGTACAAAAGTCTGGGCAATTGCTGACTTGCCAATGCTAGACACAATTCAGTGGGCCGATTATACAAATATTCCGACGGCCTTTATTACTGGAACAAATGGAAAATCGACCTGCGTACGGTTAGCCGCAGCGATTGCTAAAGCGGCTGGTATAGAGGCTGGTATAACATCGACCGATTTTATTAAAGTCGGCGATAGAGTAATTGATTACGGCGATTATTCAGGCCCCAGCGGCGCGCGATTACTATTACGAGATAGACACACAGAGATGGCCTTTTTAGAGGTTGCTCGAGGCGGTCTGCTGCGTCGTGGTTTACCGATTAATAATGTTAAGGCAGCGCTAATAACCAATGTCGCTAGCGACCATCTAGGCGAATATGGGATCAATACCTTAGTGGAGCTTGCTGAGACTAAGTTCATGGTCGAAAAAGCCGTAAGTAACAGTAATGTGCTGGTTTTAAACGCCGACAATCAAGCTTCGGTCAATCAAGCATTGAGTCTAGATAAAACAATCTGTTGGTTTAGTGTCGATCAAAACAACCCTCTTATTCAACAGCAAATCGAATTAGGCGGGCGAGCGGTTTATGTCAAAGCGAATAAGTTTGTCTATCATAATGGCGGTGTGCACGAGCATTTGATCGATATTACTGAGGCGCCATGTACCTTTAATGGTACTGCGCAACACAATATTGAAAACGCTCTTGGAGTTATCGGCTTGTGCAAAGCGCTTGAGCTACCCTCTGAAGCGATCAACCTAGGGTTGAAATCGTTTGGCCTTAAACGTAGCGATAATCCTGGTCGTGGAAATTCCTATCAATTCAACGATATCCGTGTGATCGTTGATTTTGCCCATAATGACCATGGTGTCAGTGCGGTGGTAGAGATGGCAAAGAAGTTGCCAGCTAAACGCAAACTTGTAATGTTTGGGCACGCTGGCGACCGCAGTGATGCCGATATTATTAGAGCCACTCAAGCGATTACCAAATTGAAACCCGAATTTTATATTATCAGTGAATTAGAAAAATATTTAAGGGGCCGAGAGAGCGGAGAGGTAACAAAGTTAGTTGCATCAACATTAAAAAATGAAGGCGTAAAGGATGAACAAATACGGGTCTCAACTGACCCATTAGCCGGGGCAAAAATAGCCATTGAGTTAGCACGACCTGGAGACTTAGTTCTGTTGTTCACGTTGGATAAACGCCAAGCGGTAGATGAATTTTTGAGTGAGCAGGGATCTCCCCAAGGTTAGCTGTAATTGCATATCAATTGCGTAACTCGAGAGTTATAGTAACCACATTGTTCCAAGCCCTAGAAACAACACAAAGCCTATAATGGCTGTAAAGGTGGTTAGGATCACTGATCCGGCGATAGCTGGGTCAATTTTCAAAGCTTCAAGCAAAAGCGGAATACCCCAGCCTGTTAGCGCCGCCGTCACTGAGTTGCCGAAAATGGCGATTGTTATAACCGCCGATAGCCAAACATCATCAAACCAGAAGAACACCACGACACCCACTACCAACGACCAAAGCAGCCGCTGAGACTGTAATCTGAACTGTGTATCTGCTTAACTCAACTGTTAAGGTAGATACTATGAATAAGAAAGAACTCTCCGCCTTGGTCGATCAGGCCAGCAAGGGCATCACTAATGAAGATGACATGGCCGAGGCCATGAAATTTATCCGCAAATCGTTTTATGAGAAAGCGCTGAACGCCGAACTTGACGATCATCTTGGTTACCAAAAGAACTCGTCTAGCGACTCCGGTAATGCCCGTAATGGTCATACCCCGAAGACGGTGTATAGCGACAGCGGCGCGTTAGAGATCCAAACTCCTCGTGACCGTAATGGCGATTTTGAGCCCCAGGCTATAAAGAAACGGCAGACGCGATTACCGCTGATGGATGCAAAGATAATCTATCTTTACTCCAAGGGTATGAGCACTCGAGAGATCTCAGAAACCCTGGAGGAGCTGTACGACACCGAGGTGTCACCAACGCTTATATCAAGGGTAACGGATGCGGTGTTGGAACAAGTCATCGAGTGGCAATCTCGACCTCTTGACGACGTATACCCGATCATCTATTTGGACTGCATTGTGGTTAAGATCCGCCAAGACAAGCGAGTTATTAACAAAGCCATCTATCTCGCCTTAGGCGTCAACATGCAAGGCCACAAGGAGCTTTTAGGGCTCTGGATGTCGGAGAACGAAGGCGCAAAGTTTTGGCTGAGCGTACTTACCGAACTGCAAAATCGGGGTATTAAGGACATCCTAATCGCCTGTGTTGATGGCCTAAAAGGCTTTCCGGATGCGATCAACGCTGTCTTCCCTGAAACGCGTATACAGCTGTGTATTGTCCACATGGTCCGCAACTCAATGAAGTATGTGCCGTGGAAAGACTACAAGGCGATAGCCGCTGATCTCAAGCAAATGTATCAGGCGGCGACCGAAGAAGAGGCGCTGTTAGCGCTGGATCGATTCGGTGAAAAGTGGGATGAAAAATACCCTCAAATCAGTCGTTCATGGCGGGCACATTGGGAGAACTTAAACACACTTTTTAGCTATCCAGCCGACATTCGAAAAGCCATTTACACGACCAATGCGATCGAGTCATTAAACAGCGTTATTCGTAAAGCGATCAAAAAACGAAAGCTGTTTCCGACCGACGACTCAGCGAAAAAAGTTGTCTATTTAGCGATTCAACAAGCGTCCAAGAAATGGACGATGCCAATAAGAAACTGGAAACCCGCCCTCAATCGATTTATGATTGAATTTGAGGATCGATTAATCGATTACCTCTAAACCTAAATCATGGCAGATACACAGTTAGGTTTACACTCTCCAGCCGGTTAAGAACGGCTACACCGACCTCTATTTTCAATAGTGCATTTCTATTTGCTTTATTAACTTTGTCGAGCGCAAGGCCTCTTATTGTCAGCGTTAGTGTCTTGCTGCCAGCAATGCGCCCATTGCCGAATGTGTTTCTGCGACAGCAGCAATCGAATCAAAAAAGCTACTTTTGCAGCCTATCTCTATTATTTTTCCGGACATGCTTGTGACAATTTACCTTGGTTAATACGGCTATTTTTCTTAGTCTTGCTTAAGTCTATATTAGCGTTCGTAGTGATGTAAACGACCACGTAACCTTTCAAGCTCTTCAAGTAAATCTAGCGCTAGAGCCAAACCTGCCGGGTTTATTCCAAGATCGCGTTGCAATCTTCCAGCTTGTTGAACTCTTCTTATACAGATACTGTTGAAGCGCCATTCACCGCCTTCAAATGGTGGTTCTATTACCGAATAGTCGATATATTTAAGTACGTCATCGGCATTAACATCACAGGCTTTACAAAATTCAGAAAGTGACAATTTGAAAAACTCATCGTTTCTAAAACTGATTACTTGTCGATTTTCCATTATTTACCTCCAATTGATTTTCGTGGATTGAAGTCCACGGCTTGACTAAAATCTTGGTACGCTTTTTTAACCTCGGCGCTAGCAGCATTGGGCAACACTATGTCGATTACGGCAAACAGATCGCCGGCAACCTTGGATGGAATTCCACGACCTCGAAGTCGTAACTTATCGCCATTTTTTGAGTTCAGCGGTACTGAAAGGTTTACCGGACCAGTAGGCGTTGGAGCCTCAACCTTAGCACCTAATGCCGCTTCCCATGGTGCAACCGGGAGTTTCAGGTAAACATCGCGTCCTTCTACTGAGTAATAGGCATGTGGTCTAAATTCAATTTCTAAAAATAGATCACCGGCTTCACCTTGACCGATTGGCGAGCCTCCTTGCTTTGCAAGTCGAATGTGCTGGCCTTGCTGTACTCCTTTTGGTATGCGGACCTTCAGCGTACGTTGATCAGGAGTAGGTCTGCCGTCGGCGCCAATTTTAGTTTGTGTAAAGCTAATAGTGCGGTCGGAGCCAAGAAAAGCGTCTTCAATATCAATTACTATTTTGGTATGCACATCTTCACCACGTGATCGACCGCCACGAAAACCTTGGCTCGACTGACCATTATTTCGGCCAAATATGTTTTCGAAAAAATCACTAAAGTCACCTGTTTCAGCGCCAGTGAATCCACCGCCTTGATATTCCGATCTCTGTCCGCTATTGGGCGGAGGGCGAAAATCTTGACCGGCCTTCCAGTTGCTTCCAAACTGGTCGTAAGCAGTTCGTTTTTCAGGGTCTCGAAGTACTTCATAAGCCTCTGACACTTGCTTAAATTGCTCTTCTGCATTGTCTTCTTTACTGACGTCAGGATGATATTTTCTAGCCAGCTTTCGATACGACCTTTTGATCTCGTCAGCGGTCGCATCACGCTTTAACCCCAAGGTTTTGTAGTAGTCTTTATATTCCATAGTAGTTCTTGTATTTCATGGCCAAATGCCTTTGGTAAGCTGACAATCAATCACTAGTTTATTGCATACTAGTGCTGTGTCTCGGTGTTTCGGGGCTAACATCAATTGATTATCGCATCATCAATCGAGTCATCGCTTAGATTACTAGTAAGTTTAATACTCCCTAGCCTTATGTTTATGATGACTGTGTTACTCGCTTTAAAGTAGTCGTTGTAAATATTCGTATCGTGCTTAGAATCTCTGCGACAATTTTCTAAATTTTTCGGCAGGACCCTCTTATTCATCTTTAGATCCACTGATTAAGAGTCAATCACCACTTGTTTAGTCTAAAAGCTTATTCAACACCGTATATAAATAAGCGTATGGTATCTAGGTAAGATGTATGTTGCCGACGCAAACATTGTGTTTTAACATCGAGCTAATGTTATTTAGCGCAATGCTACACCTCGCTTGAGTTAGTCATAGAAAATAATTTTATGAGTAAATGATGACAGCTAACTCTCTGCTTCCATTGATCTGTATCAATTAACGTGAGTAACCGAAAAATAAAGTGAAACTTCATGCATAAAGCAGCTTACCAAATCAACAGTCTATTTGATCAACTAGGTCTTGAATCGACTGATGAGGCGATTGCCGGTTTTGTCAAAAGTCATCAGTTGACTGAAGATTTGGCGATGGAAGATGCGCCATTCTGGAAACTATCGCACATCCAGTTTTTTAAGCAGGCACGCGAACAAGATGCTGATTGGGTAGAGTTAGTAGATGAATTGTATGCCTTACTACATAAATCGAGTATGAAACGCTAAATGGTTCTGTCAAAAAAAACCAGAATAGAAAGTGACAGTATGGGTAAGGTTGATGTGCCTATCGACGCCTACTGGGGAGCTCAAACTCAGAGGTCAATTAAATATTTTTCAATTGGCTCAGAAAAACCGCCAAGAGCATTTGTTCGGGCCTTGGGAATCGTCAAATTGTGTGCGGCTCAAACCAATGCCAGTCTTAAACGACTCCCCGCGGATGTTGTCGATGCGATAATATTGAGTTCTCATGAAGTCATTTGTGGAGCGCTTGATGATCATTTCCCACTGAGTATTTGGCAGACAGGTTCAGGCACTCAATCAAACATGAATGCAAATGAAGTAATCTCAAATAGAGCCATAGAGATATTAGGTGGTGAACTAGGCTCTAATACTCCAGTGCATCCTAACGATCACGTCAATCTAGGGCAGTCGAGCAACGACACTATTCCAACGGCGATGCATATCGCCGTGGTCGAGCAATTGCATATGCGGCTGATACCAGCAATCGAAAGTCTCAGGGCTGAAGTTGCCGCCAAATCGCTTGAGTGGATGGGTATTATCAAAATAGGTCGAACCCACCTGCAAGACGCGACGCCACTGTCACTAGGCCAGGAATTCTCTGCCTATGAATATCAATTAGCTCTTGGCTTAGAAAGAATCGATGCCTGCTTGCCTCGTCTGTTGAGTCTTGCGCAGGGAGGCACAGCCGTTGGAACTGGCCTCAATACCGCACCAAATTTCTCAATCATATTTGCTGAAAAAGTGTCAATCTTTACCAAGTTAGGCTTTGTATCGTCGCCTAATAAATTTGAGTCTCTTGCCAGTCACGATGCCATGGTGGAGTGTCATGGCGTATTGAATACATTGGCCGTCAGTTTAAATAAGATTGCTAATGACATTCGTTTATTAGCGTCAGGCCCACGCTGCGGAATAGGCGAGCTGAGTTTACCTGAAAATGAGCCTGGTTCATCAATCATGCCTGGTAAAGTAAATCCGACTCAATGTGAGGCACTTAGTATGGTTTGCGCTCAAGTTATGGGCAATCAAACTACGGTGACCATTGCCGGAGCTCAAGGGCATCTGCAGCTAAACACCTTCAAGCCAGTAATTATGTATAACCTGTTGCAGTCAATACAATTACTCGCCGACTCAGTTAATAGCTTTAATAAATATTGTGTCGTTGGTACCAAACCCAATTTAAAAAAAATTGATCACTTATTAAATCAGTCGCTAATGCTGGTGACCGCGTTAACACCGATTATTGGATATGATAAAGCCGCCGAAATAGCAAAAAAAGCACATAACGAGGGCAGCACACTTAGGCAAGCCGCTATTAGCAGCGGTTATTTTAGTGCCAGCGAATTTGACGCTGCAGTTGTCCCCAGCTCAATGATTGGCCCTCAAAGTGGCAAATCAGCGTAGAGTTTTCGCCTTAAAGTCGACCGAATTTACTAATTAATGAGTTACTCGTCAGCTTCATTCGTAATAGTTAAAACGTCGATCAAGTGCTTATCAAATTGATGATATGGCCGTTGCAAAGATTGTTATCCACAATTGACTTAGGACCAACAGACTGAATAGAAATTGCCGACAGACGTAGTTGAAAATCGCGCTATTACCGCGTGCAACCATCATCGCTACTAAGATCTGAACAAAGTAGTAAAATCCAAATGCGCGCGATGCTAATGAGATAATTTCAAATACGTTGATTAGCCAAACTAGTGTTGGAGAGTAATAAAGTTGTTAACTAAATAATCGATAACTCATTGTTTTTTATCGAACCAATTTTAAGGTTAAATAAAAAAAGTAGTTAACGGGGTCCGAAGCCCAACGGAACGAAAAGTTACTATCAGCTCAACGCTTGATTGATTTTCGGCAAGGGTTACAAAATATGACAGGCCGTTGCATACCGATACGGTAATCCAAGCGTTGATAAAACAATCTCGAAAGTTACCTAACGAGTTGTATAAATCATTAACTTGGGATCGTGGTTCAGAGCTCTCTGCCCACAAAGACTTTACTTTGGCGACGGACATCGACGTCTATTTCTGCGACCCTTATAGTCCATGGCAACGAGGCTCGAATGAGAATACAAACAGACTATTAAGACAATACTTTCCAAAAGGTACTGATTTATCGATACACTCTCAGTCTAAGCTGAGTGCGGTAGCTCGACAGCTAAAT
>JAWUZB010000063.1:0-14327 GCA_034110505.1 Gammaproteobacteria bacterium | reverse complement strand
CTGGGCGGTCTTAGTGAAGTCGTAAAAAATCCAATTTATTCAACGGGGGTTGGTCTTGTGCAGTTTGGCCATGCCAACCAAAGTGGGTCTAAGAAAAAGGCCAAAACAGAATCTAAAATCAGTTCTATATTGCAAACAATAAAGCACTGGTTCCAAGGTAATTTTTAGAATTTTAATAACGGGAGTTAAGTATGTTTGAATTATTAGATACGGTTGACCAACAAGCGGTCATCAAAGTCGTTGGCGTCGGTGGTGGAGGCGGAAACGCCGTTAACTACATGCAGCTGTCTAACATTGAGGGCGTTGAATTTATTAACGCCAATACCGATGTGCAGGCGTTGCAAACCTCAGATTGCCCAACCATTTTACAATTAGGCGCTAACCTAACCAAGGGTTTGGGTGCCGGTGCTGACCCAGATATCGGTCGTCAGGCGGCGATCGAAGATCGTGAGCGCATCGCTGAAGCCTTAGCGGGTAGTGATATGGTTTTTATCACCGCCGGTATGGGTGGCGGTACAGGTACTGGTGCAGCGCCAGTGATTGCCGAAATTGCTCGTGATCTTGGCGCCTTAACGGTTGCCGTTGTAACGCGCCCATTTAGCTTTGAAGGTGCGCGTCGTGCCAAACTAGCAGACCAAGGACTAAAGCTACTTAAAGAGTCGGTTGATTCTTTAATAACGATTCCAAATGAAAAGCTACTGGAAGTAATGGGTAAAGAAGCGTCATTGCAAGATGCCTTCGCGATGGCTAACGATGTATTACGTAATGCGGTTCAAGGTATTTCCGAATTGATTACCAGCCCAGGTTTGATCAACGTCGATTTCGCCGACGTCAAAACGGTTATGTCTGAAATGGGGCAAGCCATGATGGGCTCCGCCTCTGCTACTGGTCCGACTCGAGCAGCTGAAGCGGCTCGTAATGCATTGAGTAGCCCTTTACTAGAAGACACTAATATCCGCGGTGCCAAAGGTATCCTAGTGAACGTTACCGCTGGGCCAGGTTTGACGATTGGTGAGTTTGGTGAAGTAGGTAACATGATTCGTGAAATGGCATCTGAAGACGCGACTGTCGTTATCGGCACGTCGATTGATCCAGAAATGAAAGACGAGTTGCGCGTGACTATGGTCGCCACCGGCATCATGGACGGTTCTGAGCAGGCGGCTAAACAACCGAGAATGGAAGTTGTTCAACAAGTTGGTAAAGCCGTTGGTAGTGATTACTCCCCCAGCGGGCGTTCTTACGGGCGAGATGGGGGCACTGAAGGCGGATATTCAAACGGTCACTATGACAGTCTAAATGATATTGAAGCCTCAGAGTCAATGCTGGTGTCAGGCACTCGCGGTAGAGACTCTTCTGAGTTACCTTTGTTTGATACTGAGGGTCAGAAAGGTTTAGATGTACCGACTTTCCTACGACGTCAGGCTGACTAGGTTTTAGGTGAATCTTACTTGAGTCGACCTAAAGTGAGTCATAAACGTAAAAAAATGCGTTATAGCTGGTCAATACTGGGCGTTAAAACTACACAATTCCTCCCGTTTCGTGTAGGATTTCCGCCTTGTCTTAATGATATTAGACGTTTAAGCCAACTATGGCTGTTAACATTATTCAAAATATCGTGGCGACTGTAAAATGACTCTTAAAGCTCACTTTTCTGTCATAATTGATGGGAGCACCAGACTGGGGTGCTATTTGCACTCAGTGTTTGCTATTTCATTCCCTTGTCAGCGTTATGTTAGGCGCTGTTTTCGGATAAAATTTTAGAAAAGTGATGTAATAATCCGTGATGAACCGCACCCAAATAGCTATTTGCCTATGATCCATCAACGAACTCTTAAAAACGTTATACGTGCTACAGGCGTAGGCCTGCATACTGGCGAAAAAGTTTATTTAACCTTACGCCCAGCGGCCGTAGATACCGGTATCGTATTTCGTCGTGTTGATCTCGACCCTGTTGTTGAATTACGTGCCGATCCCAATCAGGTTGGAGATACACGTCTGTCAACTGCGCTAAAAAAAGGCGACGTTTCTGTTTCTACTATTGAGCACCTAATGGCCGCACTCGCCGGCTTGGGTATTGACAACGTCTATGTGGAAATCACCTCACCTGAAGTGCCGATCATGGATGGAAGCGCGGCACCGTTTGTGTTCTTAGTGCAGTCGGCCGGAGTGATAGAACAGAAAGCGCCAAAAAAATTCATCAGAGTTAAGAAATCAATTAAAATCGAAGACGGTGATAAATGGGCAAAACTTGAACCTTTCGAAGGTTTCAAAGTATCTTTCGCTATCGATTTTGATCACCCAATTTTTGAAAAATCACCACAGCAGGCAACTGTCGATTTTTCCACTACGTCCTTTGTGAAAGAAGTTAGCCGAGCTAGAACCTTTGGTTTCATGCACGAAGTAGAAGCATTACGAGAAGCGGGCCTAGCCCTAGGTGGCAGCCACGATAATGCCATTGTGATGGACTCGTACACCATTCTCAACGACGATGGTCTCCGATACGAAGACGAATTCGTAAAGCATAAGATTTTAGACGCAATTGGCGATTTGTACTTACTTGGGCATCAATTGATAGGCACATTTAGTGCTTATAAATCCGGACATGCTCTGAATAATAAATTACTGCGAGCCCTGCTAGCGCAACCTGATGCTTGGGAGTTGGTCACCTATGACGACCCTGCTGAAGCACCGATTGCGTTTATGCACTTAGCCAGCGCTTAACACTCAAGTCATTTACACTCCGCGGCAGTCGATGCGAAGTTTAAGAGGCTTTTTTGATTGTGTTAGTCAGTATTGCTAGAGCTTGGCCGCACTAGGTAGCTTTTTTGAGGGTTTCGGCTAAACGCTTTAGCGCCGCCGCCAAATGTTCATTTTTTATCAGCGATTGAGTTGCTTCGACTGATTTTATTGCTGAGGCAGAAGGCTTAGGCCATGCCGCCTTAGTCGATTTGAGAGTCGATTCGAGAGTCGATTCAAGTGAAGATGTGCCTGTTTGTTGAAACGCATGTTGCTGAGACTTTAAGTCTCGCGGCTCAGTTGAATTTTCATCGCTTTGGTTTTGTAGCGATGTTTGACTTAAGGTCATCTGCACTTTAAGTCTTTTGATTTGGCTATAGCCAGATTTTTGTAAGGCTTCGAGCAAGCTTGTTTGTTGATGTTTTAGTAAGGTCGCGGTGCTAGATTTGGTGCAATAGATGGTGAGTATTTCGCCATCAATATTAGCCGGTGAAGCGAATTCAGTAATAATTGAGTTAGCTTGATCGGCACACCATTTTTGCCAAATTGGTGTGACGCTAAGTAGTTGATTTTGGCTTTCGTTGAGTTGTCGTAAAAAAGGTAAGCGATTTAGTATGTTCGAAACGTTTTGCCGGCTTTTAACGTTGTGAGGCGTTTTAAGGCGCAATGAATTACTCAGCACTTTTTGTTCAGGCTTTGTGGTTTTGTTATCGCGGTCAGACATGACGTGACTATAACATTTTGGTAAATAAATAATGTTGGGTTTATTTTGAAAATTATATTATTAAAAGACAATACGGCTAAGAATGGTGCATTTTGCCTTTCTGGCCATAAATTGCTGATTAGTGGTGTCGCATTGTTGGTTGCGTTACCGATTGTGTTAGGTCTCGCTACCTACTGGGTGGTATCTGCAATAGATAGATCGCTAAATCCATTTGTTGACCCTCAATATAGGATAGCGGTAGAAACCAGGGTTAATGAACAGCAGCAAGGGATGCTAGAGACGCGAAAATATGTCCGTCAACATATGGATGTACTGGGTCGTCGTGTTGGCAGTTTACAAGCTCAAGTTTCTCGTATTAATGCAGTTGAAATGCGCATCGCACAAGCTTCTGGTATCAACTTAGAAGACTTTCAATTTGAGCAAGATCCGCCCATCGGCGGTGTGGCCGTAGGCGAAACGGTTGATTCCGAGCAAGTTGATATAGAAAATGCGATTGTAGCGATTGAGAAGGAACTGTCCATTCGTGAGTCTGAGATTGCCGCCGTTGATTTTTTACTATCGCGCAATAGTTTGGAGACCCAACAAACTCCGACTGGTTGGCCTGTAGAAGGCGGCTGGATCTCCTCAAACTTTGGTTCTCGTCTTCACCCCATATCGGGTAAAAAGCAATTTCACCGTGGTGTCGATATCCCCGGCAAAGAAGGTAGTTCTGTGTTAGCGGTAGCTGATGGCGTTGTTATTCGGTCAAAAAAAGGACCGGCTTTCGGCTGGCTAGTGGAGATCGATCACGGTGATAGTTACAGTACGCTTTATAGTCACAATCGTAAAAATTTAGTTTCTCAAGGGGAGACAGTGGTAAAGGGTCAAGCAATCGCGGAGCTTGGCTCGACGGGCCGCTCTACCGGCCCTCACGTGCATTTTGAAGTAGCCAAAAATAAGCGCAGCATTAATCCCGTTCGGTACTTGTATAAGAAGTCATGACAACCGCGCGCTTTTATTGGAGATTAAAAAAGGGCGCTTGCGCCCTTTTTTAATCTCCGTAAGGTTAAACTTAAAGCCAGTTTAAAACGCTCAGGTTGTATAGAAAGTGATTAAAATGTCTCACTCTTGTCAGACTCAATTAGCAACCAAGGTTTGATCTAAACGACCGCAAAAGTGCGATCTTAATAGTTATAAAGTTAAGCCTGATCAGTTTCAGAGGTTTGACCACATTAGTTCCTTGGAATTTGACTTTAAAGCCTTATACTTAAGGCAGCTCGGCATCAATGTCTAACCCCATAGCCTTTGGTGGCAAACGCCCATCAAGCAGATAACAATAATTAGGTTTACCCGTGTTAAAGAAAATTTTTGGTAGTCGTAACGATCGATTAGTTCGACAAATGTTGAAGCGCGTCATTAAAATCAATGACTTAGAAGATCATTTTCAAAGTCTCAGCGATTTAGAGCTACAGGCGAAAACGGTTGAATTTCGATCTCGTATTGAAAAAGGCGAAACCCTAGATGATCTGTTGAACGAAGCCTTTGCAGCAATGCGCGAAGCCTCTGTACGTGCTCTCGGCATGCGCCACTACGATGTGCAGATGGTTGGCGGAATCGTGTTGCATAACGGCCAAATTTCAGAAATGAGGACGGGTGAAGGTAAAACACTGATGGCGACCTTACCGGCATACCTGAATGCCTTGGCAGGCAGTGTTCATGTTGTAACGGTAAATGACTACTTAGCCTCGCGCGATGCGCAATGGATGGCCAAGGTTTACAATTTCATGGGTTTGACAGTCGGTGTCATCGGCTCGGGACAAGCACAAGAGGTTAAGCAAGCCGCTTATCAAAACGACATTGTTTACGGTACCAATAACGAATTTGGTTTCGATTACTTACGCGACAACATGGCTTTCTCGGCAGACCAGAAAGCACAGCGTGATTTGAGCTTCGCAATTGTCGATGAAGTTGACTCGATCTTAATTGATGAGGCACGAACTCCATTAATTATCTCTGGCCCAGCTGATACGGCTGCCGAGGTCTACAGCAAGATAGATGTGATTGTACCTCAATTGATTCGTCAAGAAGAGGCAGACGGTGAGGGTGATTACACGGTTGACGAAAAATCTAAACAAGCCTATTTAACGGAAGCTGGCCACGAGAAAGCTGAGACGCTAATGGTTAGTATTGGTTTGTTGCCAGAAGATTCGAGTTTGTACGATGTCGGTAGCATCACGCTATTGCACCATTTGTACGCGGCGATTCGCGCTCATACGCTATTTAATCGCGATGTTGATTATGTAGTACAAGACAATGAAATCGTCATTGTTGACGAGTTTACTGGCCGTATGATGTCTGGCCGTCGTTGGTCCGATGGTTTACACCAGGCGATTGAAGCCAAAGAAAAGGTTGAGATTCAACGTGAAAACCAAACCTTAGCAGCGATCACATTCCAGAATTACTTTCGCTTGTATAACAAACTCTCTGGTATGACTGGAACCGCTGATACCGAAGCGGTAGAGTTTATGGAAATCTATAGTCTCGAAGTTGTAGTGGTCCCCACTAATACTCAGATGATTCGAATTGACCAAGCGGATGTGATCTTTCGAACCCAACAAGAAAAATTCGAGGCGATTGTTGATGATGTCCGAGAACGAAATGCGATTGGACAACCAGTACTGCTGGGCACCGCGTCTATCGAGGTGTCAGAGCTGTTGTCGGCTGAGTTCAAAAAGCAAAAGGTCGAGCATGAAGTTCTAAATGCTAAGCAACATGAACGTGAGGCAATAGTAATTGCTAAAGCCGGTCGTGCTGGTTCAGTGACCATTGCTACTAACATGGCTGGTCGTGGTACCGATATCGTTCTTGGGGGCAACTTGGATATGCGCTTGGCTGCGGTTGAAAGTGATGCAGAAAAAGACAAAATCAAAGCTGAATGGCAACTAGAGCATGACTCAGTGCTTGAGAAAGGCGGCTTGTACGTTATCGGCACAGAGCGACATGAATCTCGACGTATTGATAATCAATTACGAGGCCGTTCAGGTCGTCAAGGTGATGCTGGCGAGACTCGTTTCTTCTTGTCGATGGACGATTCTCTGATGCGCATTTTCGGTAGTGAACGGATCTCTAATATGATGCAAAAGGTCGGCATGGAAGAGGGTGAAGCGATTGAAAGTCGCTTAGTTTCTCGCGTGATCGAAAATGCTCAACGAAAGGTCGAAGGTCATAACTTTGATATTCGTAAGCAATTGCTTGAATATGATGACGTCGCCAACGAGCAGCGTAAATTGGTCTATTCAGAACGTAATGAGTTGATGGCAACAGACGATATTTCTGAAAACATTGATAATATGCGCGAAGAGGTAGTTGAAGACGTTGTTGATCGTACTATTCCACCACAAAGCCTGCCAGAGCAGTGGAATGTGAATCAGTTAGAAGATGATTTACGCTTGGAGTTTGGCATAGAGATGCCAGTAGCTGAATGGCTAGCCGAAGATAAGTCTCTTTATGAAGAGACTTTGCGAGACCGTATATTTGAGAAAGTTGAAGAGACTTACAAAGCAAAAGAACAACAACACGGGCCTGAAATTATTCGGCACTTAGAAAAAGTGATTATGTTACAGACACTGGACACTCAGTGGAAAGAGCATCTAGCGGAGATGGATTGCCTGCGTCAAGGTATTGGCCTACGTGGTTATGCTCAAAAAAATCCTAAACAAGAATATAAGCGCGAAGCATTTGAAATGTTCACGGCAATGCTTGATCGGGTTAAAGCTGAGGTCATTACGGTCTTAGCTAAGGTGCAATTGCGTGAAGAGTCTGAAGTTGATGAACTAGAGCGCCGCCAACAAGAGATGTCACGAGCAGGCCAGCAGCTTCAACATGCTGACGCTTCGGCAACGGGCTCAGAGTCTGCAGAACAAGCTAGAGAGCCAGCGACGTTCATTCGTGATACGCCCAAGGTTGGCCGCAATGAAGCCTGTCCATGTGGGTCGGGTAAGAAATACAAACAGTGTCACGGTAAGTTGAAATAGTCTGAAACTTTAGAGTGTGATATCAACCTGAGTTGTTATAAAAGTGAGTTATTAAGATGGCAGTAGGGTTAAAGCAGCCTGGAAAATTATATCCAGTACAAGGGGTCGAATTAGCCACTACGGCGGCCGGCATCCGCTATAAGGGTCGCGACGACTTACTATTGATTCGTTTCAGTGAAGGTGCAACCGTATCCGCGGTTTTCACTCAAAATAAATGCTGCGCGGCACCAGTGACAGTTGCGAAAGCGCATATGGCAGTGAGTGAAACGCGAGCGCTATTGATAAATTCTGGTAACGCTAATGCCGTAACTGGCAAACTTGGTATGCAAAGCGCAATTCAGAGTTGTGCTCAAGCGGCGGAGCTTATGGGCTTTTCGACCGAGCAAGTATTGCCGTTTTCTACCGGTGTTATTGGCGAGCAACTTGATATGCAGGCCATCAATCGAGGCATTCAAAATCTAGCCAGTCAGCACGCTATAGAAACGTTCTCAGGGGACAATTGGTTGCCTGCAGCTAAGGCTATTATGACAACCGATACAGTCGCAAAGGCGGTGTCGCGTCAGCTAGAGCTTGACGGCGAGTTGATTACCATTACTGGTATCACTAAAGGCTCGGGAATGATTTGCCCTAATATGGCGACTATGTTGGCGTATGTAGCCACCGATGCCAATATTTCAAAACAAAACCTTGATGCTTTATTAAGGCGTGGAACTCAGGCCAGCTTTAACCGAATAACCGTTGATAGCGATACCTCTACCAATGATGCTTTGCTATTAGTGGCTACTGGCAAGGCTCAGAAAAAGCAGCTCGATGGCGATTCGCTTGAGGTTTTTTACCGGCAACTCGAAGGTGTCTTAGTTGAGTTGGCCACGGCCATTATCCGTGACGCCGAAGGCGCTACTAAATTTGTTAAAATCGACGTTAGCGGTGGTTCAAAGCAATCTGATTGTGCCGCAATCGCGTACTCAATTGCTCACTCGCCATTGGTCAAGACGGCCTTATTCGCGAGTGACCCAAACTGGGGCCGCATACTAATGGCCTTAGGAAAATCACCAGTAGACAGCTTAGATATGGACCTAGTCGACATCCACATAGGCGACGTATCCTTGATTGAAAAAGGTCAACCGGCACCGAGCTATACTGAAGCCGCCGGTAAAGCTGTGTTCATGCAAGCAGAGATACTCATTCATGTTGAGTTGAATCAAGCCTCTGAGAGCTTCCACCTCTGGACTTCCGATCTTTCACATGACTATGTGAGTATTAACGCCGATTACCGCAGCTAGCAAGCTACACGGTCTTTAATGAAGAGAATAGAAGTCGCGGTAGGGGTTGTCTACAATCAACAGGGTGAGGTGTTGGTCGGCCAGCGCACCGTAAAAGATTTGTATTTCAGAAAATGGGAATTTCCAGGCGGCAAGCTCGAAAGTGGAGAGACAGTTGAGCAGGCATTGAGCCGGGAGTTGCTTGAAGAAACGGGTATTCGTATTGTTGCGAGTGAGTCGCTAATGCTAGTTGAGCACGATTACCCTGATCGCCATGTACGTTTGCACGTACACACCATTAGACAATTTCAAGGTGACGCCTGTTCACAAGAAGGCCAGGCTTTAAAATGGGTCACACTTGAAGAGCTGAATCAATTAGATTTCTTACAGGGCAATCAAGTGATTTTGGAAAAACTGCAAACCCTTTCTGCTCAGTAAGCCGCTATTTGCAACTAGATTGATTGACGCCATAAAGACCAGGTTTACCTAAAGAGTGACGCTAACTCTCTGCTTCAGCGTAGGCTAGGTATTTCTGATGCAGTCTCTCAACCGCACTATGCGCCTCTTTAATTGAGCCATCATTTGCAATTATATCGTCGGCTAATAATTGTCGTTGTTGATCATCGAGTTGTGTCTCCATTATACGCTCTATCTCATCTTCTCTAAGCGCACTCCGTTTTTTCACACGCTCAATTTTGACTTGCCGATTTGCGGTCACAACTAACACCCGTTGCATAATTGGTAAAAATGGTGAGTTCGCCACTAACAGCGGAATCACCACTATGCAATATGGATAGTCCGCCGTTTGTATTTGTTGCAAGGTTTCCTGCCTAATCGCAGGGTGAGTTATTGTATCTAATGTCGCTTTGCTAGCGTCATCAGCGAAGGCGAGTTTTCGTAGCTGAGCGCGATCTAAGTGGCCAGACTGCAAAAGTATGCTCTTGCCAAAAACTTTAACTAGCTCGACTAGCGCCGGTTGCCCTGGCTCGACAATTAATCGCGCAATAATGTCTGTATCGATGATTGGCACGCCTAGCGATGCAAACTGGTCTGATACGACCGTTTTACCGCTGCCTATGCCGCCGGTTAGGCCAATTATGTAGCTCATTGCCAATTACTCGAGATAACCGTTAGAACTGAATGTTCATATAATTGAAGTAGGCGTGATTTATTTCATCGCCCCAGATCATCGCTAACCAACCCGCTAAGGCTATATAGGGGCCAAATGGTATTGCTAATTCACCGGAAACTTTTTTGATCACCATCAAGGCTATTCCAACAATGCTGCCAAGCACAGCCGAGATTAGAATTATTTGGGGAATATACGTCCAGCCTAACCAAGCACCCATAAGTGCCATGAGTTTGAAGTCGCCGTAGCCCATGCCTTCTTTGCCAGTCAGTCTAAGAAAAACCTGAAACACTATCCAGAATACTAAATAGCCAATAATAGCGCCAAGTATTGCGCTATTGGGGTCGGTAAAAACGGGTACTAAGCTCAGGCCTAGTCCGAGCCAAAGAGTTGGTAGAACAATCTCATCAGGTAATAATTTGTGGTCGAAATCTATAAATGATAAGGCCACTAATGCCCAGGTGAAAATCAAGCCGAAACCCGCTTGTAGAGAAAAACCAAATTTATAAACCACAATTGCGCTTAGTATCGAGGTCAACAATTCAACCACTGGATAACGGATACTAATAGCTTTACTGCAGCTCGCGCATTTGCCACGCAGCAGCAACCAACTTATTAGCGGAATGTTTTGCCAAGCTCGTATTGGAGTTTTACATTGACCACAGCGAGAAGCGGGTTTAGATAAAGTAGGTGGGTGTTGATCGGCCAAAGGCTTAAGTTCCAGCCAATCTCTAGACTGAACTGTCCATTGATGTTTCATCATTACTGGGTAGCGAAAAATCACTACATTCAGAAAACTGCCAACCAGCAGTCCAAACATTCCCCCAATAGAACTCAACCAAGAGATTGGTAGTGCCGCAATAGTGTCGAACATAATAGTGAAGTGTTTAGAATACCGAAGCGAGTTTAAAGATTGGTAAATACATGGCGATTACCATAGTGCCGATAATACTCCCTAGTAGCACAATCATTAGCGGCTCGATGATACTGGCCAAAGCATCTACCGCATCGTCGACTTCTCGCTCATAGAAATCGGCAACCTTGTCGAGCATAATTTCAAGCTCACCCGATTCTTCACCACTGGCTACCATCTGCAACATCATATTTGGGAACATGCCAGTAGCATTCATTGAGTTTTCTAAACCGCGGCCGGTGCTGACGTCGTTTTTCACATCCATTACCGCTTTTTGATAAACACGATTACCGGTTGCTGCCCCGACTGTATCCATGCCATCAACAAGTGGAACACCTGCACCAAACGTGATTGACAACGTTCGTGAAAATCTAGCCAGCGCTGACTTGCGTAAAATCACGCCAAATAACGGCATCCTTATGAGTAAACGATCCATAGCAAACTTCATTTTTTCGGAGCGTTTATAGAACTCCACAAAGGCATAGATCACTCCACCAGTGACCAAAAAGTATTTCCACCAATGTTTCTGCATAGACTCGGACATATCGACAATTACTCTTGTCAAGGTCGGTAAATCTGCGCCAAAATCGCTGAATAGGCTTTCAAACTGAGGAATTACAAAGAGTAATAATAGTACTGTTACTAGACTGGCAATAACTAAAACGATGACCGGGTACATCATTGCCGATTTGACTTTACTCTTTACCGCCTCTAATTTTTCGGTATACGTTGCTACACGATCGAGCATGGTATCGAGCTTACCCGATTCCTCACCAGCTTCAGTCAGGCTGGTAAATAAACGATTAAAGTGTAACGGGTATTTTCCAAGAGCAACGCTTAATGCTGAACCCGACTCTACTTCGCGAGCCAAGTCCAACATCAACTTCTCCATTGAATCGCTTTCATGGCCTTTGCCAACGGCTCTCAGTGTTTGAGCGATGGGGATGCCTGCGCCGATCATGGTTGCCATTTGTCTTGAAGCAAAGCTGATATCGACTGTTTTTATTGGCTTAGCAAATGAGAAAATGCTTTTAGTTCTGCGTTTTATCTTAGTAATACGCACACCACGTTGTCGCAGCATCGCCCTTGCTTGGGATAGTGTCGGGGCTTCGATCTCGCCCTTAACTTCTTGGCGTGTCTGATTTACGCCTACCCATTCAAACTCGGTAGTTTTAGTTTTTTTAGCTGTAGCCATAGGGTTTTGTATTGCCGTGAGGGTAGTTTGTTATTCGGCGATCTGTTTATTTGATTTTAATCGTCTGTAGGGTAAATAAAAATTTATGAGTTCTAAATAAAAAGCCTTTATTTTTCAACAGTGTATTACACGTTGGTCACACGTTCAATTTCTTCTAAAGAAGTAATGCCTTCTTTAATTTTCTCTAAGCCTGACGCCCTTAGATCAAGAACGCCGTCTTCTAGTGCGGATCGTTCAATGTCGTTCTCGGTGCAACCTTCCATAATCATGGCTCTGATTTTTTCGCTAATTGGCATAACTTGAAAAATACCAGATCTGCCTTTATAGCCGTTAGTGCAGCTAGGGCAGCCTTTTTTATCGGCTTCGTAGATAATGAATGTGCCAATTTGATCGGCTTTAAAGCCGGCTTCTATCAACACTTTTTCTGGCAACTCAGATGGTAACTTACAATTTGGGCAGAGCTTACGAGCAAGGCGTTGAGCCACAATCAGATGTACTGCTGAGGCAACGTTAAAAGAAGGAACTCCCATATTTAAAAGACGGGTGAGAGTCGACGGTGCATCATTGGTATGCAAAGTTGATAGAACCATGTGACCCGTTTGCGCTGCTTTAATGGCGATCTCCGCTGTCTCTAAATCACGAATCTCACCGAGCATAATAATGTCGGGATCTTGTCGTAAAAATGCTCTTAGAGCACCGGCAAAGTCTAAGCCGGCTCTTTCATTAATGTTTACCTGGGTGATCCCAGGTAACTGAATTTCCACTGGGTCTTCAACTGAAGAGATGTTTTTCTCTGGCGTGTTGAGAGTGTTTAACGCTGAGTAAAGTGTCACCGTTTTACCGCTACCTGTAGGGCCGGTAATAAGAACCATACCGTAAGGGCGATTAACAACAAGCTTGTAGAGATCTAATTGTTCATCCGTGAACCCTAGCGTGGTTAAGTCAAGTTTGGCTGCGCTTGAGTCTAGAATTCGCATCACAACCTTTTCACCGTGAACGGTTGGTAGTGTGTTAACACGAAAGTCGAAGACCTTTGTTTTCGAGATTTTGAGTCGCACACGACCATCTTGCGGAGCGCGGCGTTCGGCAATGTCTAACTTCGCTAAGATTTTTATTCGGGCAACAATTCTCGGCGCGAATGACATAGGTTGCCCGGTAATCTTGTGTAATACACCGTCTATACGAAAGCGTATGCGCAGCTCCTTTTCAAACGGCTCTATGTGTATGTCTGAGGCGCCTTGGTTAATAGCGTCAATCAAAATTTTATTAACATACTTAACGATTGGTGCTTCATTCGGATCAAACGCGTCGTCTTTTTGGGTGTCCGGATCGTCCGCTTCGGCTATGTCGAGCTCTAAATCACCGTCGCCTAGAAAATCTTCTAAGCTATCCTCTTGCTCGCTTTCAAGGGCTTCAATAAGCTTAGTTAACGCAGATAACTCAGTTTGCACTGGTATTATTTGTAGACCAGTGTAAAACTTAATTTCATCTAGAGCATTTTTATTAGTCGGGTCAATGGTCGCTACAAATAAGCTCTTACCGTGTTTGTAAATGGGTAAAACACTATGCCGCGCGACGATTTTATAATCGATAAGCTCAATTGGGATGGTATCTTTATCTAAGGTTGATACATCCAGTAAGGGGAGGCCAAAACGCGACGACATCTCTTTGTTGTAGACATCACTGGTGATCACCGACGACTCGAAAAGAGTGGCCAAAGATTCAGCGGAGGACTTTCCTTGGAGTGGTAGAGAGCGGATGTGCCCCTCGTCAATCAAGTCAAGATTGATCAATGTCTTAACAATGGGTGATATATTTTCGAGCATAGTGATATTCTTTGGTGATCAAGGGTAACAGCCTGTAAAGAAGCCATTGTATCTATATCTCCAATAAAAACTACTTTAAATAAATAGCGATTTGTGCAAAGTTTTGTAACTTACAGAGTCTTTCCATTGCATAAATCGAGCTAACGAACCGTACAATTATATGAAATATACTATTGTTATCCCGGCTAAGAATGAAGCCGAGGGATTAAAGGTGATACTGCCTAAATTACAGAACTTGGGCGCTGAAGAAATCATTGTTGTTGATGACGGCTCTACAGATAATACTAAGCTGCTGTCAGAGTGATTTGGCTGTAGAGTTATCTCGCACCCTTACTCCATGGGTAATGGCGCTTCTATAAAATCAGGCGCGCGTGGTGTTAACACAGAATCCATTTTATTTATGGATGCTGACGGACAGCATGATCCAAGCAATATTCCTGATTTATTGGCCAAGTATGACGAAGGCTTTGATATGGTTGTTGGCGCTAGAACCGGTCAAGCTTCTCAAGCTAATATGGCTCGAGGCTTT